>NZ_CBFFRL010000021.1:0-38313 GCF_965644215.1 Phytobacter sp. V69 | reverse complement strand
TAACAAATCAAAAGGGGTTTTGATAACTGGCTTAAAGCTGAAAGCTTTCCGGAACCCCCAGCCTAGCTGGGGGTTTTTTGTGCACAAAAAAACGCCTGCTCGAGAGCAGGCGTTAAAACAGGTCTGTTTGACAACATAAATGGGTGCTTCACTCAACGTAATGTCCATGGTGTTTGATGAGGCCGAAGCGACATCTGTCAGTGGACGATAAGCACCGTAAACGGCTCTGCATCATTCCTGAGTTTATGAGGCCAGATGGCGAACATAAGAGATGGAATGAGCATCTACACGGATATTATTGCACATAATGTGCCAGGTTCGCATCAGCAAATCCGCACGCTTAATTTCTTTTCAGATAACAGGAAATCCGGGCCTTGCGGCGGCAAACGTCCCTGTTTTTCTGTCGCGTCAGACGCGTTATTGTCGCCACCAGGAGACAGCAGCCATGCCAGACAGTCAATCACTTATAAAACAAGAAATTAAATGTCACCAATCGGCGACAAAGATGAGTTGGGTTGTCGCTGATACGCAACACCCTAAAAAAGAGGTTTTACGGAATGCAGAAAACAAAAAACCCCGCTTTATTCAAGCGGGGTTCAAAAGTGGTCGGCGAGAGAGGATTCGAACCTCCGACCCACTGGTCCCAAACCAGTTGCGCTACCAAGCTGCGCTACTCGCCGATGTACTGCTTTTTGAATTTTTTGTTCAATCTAAGTTGTGGTGCGAGGGGGGGGACTCGAACCCCCACATCCTAAGGACACTAACACCTGAAGCTAGCGCGTCTACCAATTCCGCCACCTTCGCATTCCACGAAACTTTTTACTACTAAATAATGGGGTGGCTAATGGGACTCGAACCCACGACAACTGGAATCACAATCCAGGGCTCTACCAACTGAGCTATAGCCACCACTACAAATCTTTTCACGCGGCCCTGTAATTTCACAGACCACCGCAGCTCATCAAGCACCGGGTTAAATGGTGCGCCCGACAGGATTCGAACCTGAGACCTCTGCCTCCGGAGGGCAGCGCTCTATCCAGCTGAGCTACGGGCGCTTAGCGCCGTTGCGGGGGTGGATAATACGGACTTCCCCCCCCTCTGTCTAGTGCCTTTTTAAATAAAATGCGCGTTTGGTTATGCTTTGCGCATTTTGCTGATTATTCCCCCACTCGCTGCGTCACAGCGTGGCGGTTTAAACCCAGCACCTTATAAATAACGCTCACTGCGGCCATAAAGATGATGCCGACAAACAGTGACATACGGGTATCTTCATTGAAGGCCATACCAATCAGCACGCACACCAGGAATGCCATGGTCGCGTAGTTCGCCCACGGGAACAGCACGGAGCGGAACGGATGGCTGGCAATCGCCTGACGATGCGCATGACGGAATCGCAGTTGGCTAATCAGAATCACGAACCACGGCACCATACCCGGCAGTACGCTGGCGCTATACACATAGACGAACACGCGCTGCGGGTTAGGAATAATGTAGTTCAGGCAGGAGCCAATCAGCAGAATGATGATAGAAATGGTCACACCGGCAACGGGAACGCCGTTTTTCGACACTTTCGCCACGCCCGCCGGCAGTTGGCGGTTCTTTGCCAGTGCGTAAAGCATACGTCCACAGCTGTACATACCGCTGTTACAGCCAGACAGTGCCGCCGTCAGCACCACAAAGTTGATGATGCCTGCCGCGGCCGTGATGCCGATTTTCGCGAAGGTCAGAACAAACGGGCTACCGTTGGTGCCAATTTCATTCCACGGGAAGATAGTGACGATAACGAAGATCGCGCCCACATAAAAAATCAGGATGCGCCACAGCACCTTGCTAACCGCGCTACGCAGCGTCACCTGCGGGTTTTTCGCTTCACCGGCGGTGATACCGATAAGCTCAACGCCCTGATAAGACGCCACCACGATACACAGCGCCGTCAGGAAGCCCTTCCAGCCGCCGGCAAAGAAACCGCCATGCTCGGTCAGGTTGCTAAAGCCAATCGCGTGGCCGCCATTACCAAAACCAAAGAAGATAACGCCCAGCCCGACGATGATCATCACGATGATGGTGGTAACTTTAATCATCGCAAACCAGAATTCAATTTCACCGTACAGGCGCACCGCCGCAAGGTTCGCGACCGCGACCAGTCCAACGGCAATCAGCGCGGGTATCCACTGCGCTAAATCCGGGAACCAGAACTGGACATAAACGCCGATGGCCGTAATTTCAGAGATACCCACCGCCATCCACATAAACCAGTAGGACCAGGCGGTGAGATAACCAAAGAAGGGGCTCATGTAACGGTGCGCGTAAACGGCGAAGGAACCGGTAACGGGTTCCAGGAAGAGCATTTCGCCCATCGAACGCATAATGAAGAAGACAAAAAGCCCGGCGATGATGTACGCCAGTAGCACGGAAGGACCTGCCCATTTCAGGGTGCTTGCGGCCCCCATAAAGAGACCCACCCCTATCGTGCCGCCCAGGGCAATTAATTCAATGTGACGAGACTCCAGGCCGCGCTGGAGCTCGGGTTTGTTTTCAGCCATATAACCTCTGTCGTGTTTGCAACTTTCCCGCTGTGCGGGTTGTTTTTATGAGAGTAACGTGCGTCAAAGCCCTCCCGGAGGCGATAACCGCGCAAAATATACCGAGATGATGCATTGAGTGAGCGAATGGTTTCTTAAATTGAATAAAATGGCAAACGATGTGTAAAAAAAATCTGGGTATCGCACAATAAAAAAGCGAATGCCCCACTTAGACGGGGCATGGCAGGAGAAAATTACAGGTTACCGCGGTAATGCCAGGACAAATAACGCAACAAGCGAAGCTGTCGGGTGAGGCGACTGGGCTGCGACAGCAAGCGATATAACCACTCGAGCCCCAGCCGCTGCCAGATCGCTGGCGCACGTTTGACATAGCCAGTAAAAACGTCGTAAGTTCCGCCAACCCCCATATAGAGGGCACCAGGATAGACTTCGCGGCAATCGCGCATCAGTATCTCCTGGCGCGGCGAGCCCATCGCAACGGTCACGATTTTTGCCCCGCTCGCGCGGATACGCGCAAACAGCGCCTGTCTGTCTTCGGCACGGAAATAACCGTCCTGGCTGCCGACGATATTGACCTGCCACTGCTTACGCAGCTTATCTTCCGTTTGCTCCAGCACGTCAGGCTTGCCGCCCAGCAGGAACACTGGCGTACCTTCGCGACCCGCCCTTTCCATTAGCGCTTCCCAGAGATCGGCACCGGCGACGCGATCAACGCACGCCTGAGGAAATTTTTTGCGGATCGATCGCACCACGCTAATACCATCGGCATATTTGAATTCGGCCGCCTCAATCAGCGACCTCACCTGTGGGTTGTCCTCGATGGTAAGCATTTTCTCGGCGTTGATAGCGACCAGGGTTCCTTCCTTAAGTGCGCCATCGGCATATAAATAGTCCAGTGCATGCTGCAAATCACGCCAGCCAATTAGTTTTAGCCCGCGCAGCTCATACACCGGAGCCACTGTGTTGTCAGTCATTCGTATCCTTAGTCAGACTTGCGACAGGGGTGTGCCGCGTTTGTTAATCAACCCGGCACTATCAAAAAGCCAGTACAGCAGCTTCGCCATCAGCAGGCAGGCGCCAAAGATGACGAGGAAAAAGACCACGCGCGAAGCAAACGCATCCAGCCCTTCTCGCGCCAGCACGATCATATTGAAGATGGCACCAAAACAGAAACTGTGCAAAATGGCGGCCTTGTAGCGGTTGGTCTCCCGATTACCAAGTGTGTACAGCCAGTCAAACCACTTGATAATCAGCCCAACCACCACCGCGCCCAGCGGAATAAACCAGACGCCGCCCATCACCACCAGCGAACCGATCAGAGTTGGGGAAATCGCCAGGCCCGAGTGGTTATTCAGCACTTCCCACGTAAAGTAGTTCGCCGAATTCAGCACAATGCCCGGACGTGAAGGCCACAGCCAGGTGGGAATAAAGACATAGAAATCACGGACAATCGGGGCCAGCCCCTGGAAATCAATCTTGTCGTAATTTTGCAGCAGCAACGACAGGTTTTCCCAGGGCGAGAAGGTGTCACGAGTGAGATACAGGAAGGTATAGAACGCCTCATCGCCGCTGACATTCAGCCCGTAGCGTTTAAGCGCCAGCCAGAACATACCCACGATTCCCATCACGCCTGCCGCTGCCAGCATCCACAGCGAAATCCAGCCGCGAATAATGCCTATAAACAAGAAAATAGCGAAAGCGATAATGATATTAGCGCGCGTCCCGCCGACAATCATGTAGGTCAGCAGGCCAAACGCCACGGTACTTACCAGGAAAAACAGCCACGCGCGCCCATCCTGGCGCAGGAAATAGACCACCAGCATGGCGGGGATAAAGAAATAGAAGAACCGTTTGAGCGCAACGCCGGAGACTTCGCTGGAAAAAATCTGGCTATAGGAATGCAGGCGAAACAGCAAAAAGCCGTTATGCATAAAGAAGATACCCACACTCACCAGCGCAATGGCCATCAGCATCGCGCAGGTCAGATGCGTTTCCACCCGGTTCACGGTAAACAGCGGACAACGGCCCACCACGCGGGATGAGGGACGTAGCCGCGTTTTGTACGAGATATAGTAAACGCCATAAAAACAGGCCGCAGCCAGAAAAGACTGCAACATAATACCCGGTGGCGCCACGCCAACATCGAAGCGAAACACCAGGATGCTGGTTAAGGGAAAACCGAAGAAAAATGTCAGCAAAAACAGCAACGAAAAGAAGACGTTGAAGTTAAAACGCACGCGGCGGAACTCAAACCACGTTAGCGTAGCGATAAACAACGTCGCCAGCAGCCAAATGATCAGCAACCCACTGAATTCAAGCGGACTCATCACGCCTCCCCTGCGGCAATGCGCAGCGCCTGGTGCCAGGGTGCAATAAAGTTCGGACTAAAGAAGGTGATGGCGTCTTTGTCGACTGCCAGCAGCTGACGCTGCGCTTCACGAATGATCGCTTCGTTAAGCATATCATCGGTAAACAGCACCGGAACGCCCTCTTCCACCATATCCCGCCAGAACGGATTTTTGCGATTCAGCACGCAGGGCACACCCGCCTGAATCAACAAACACAGCGTGCCGATACCTTGCTGACGCGCGAAGATGAAATAGCCCAGGTCGCACTGGCTTAGCAGCGTGAGATAGTCATCGAACGCCATCTTCTCGCTCAGGATACGCAGATTATTCGGGCTAAACAGCGCCAGCCCGGCCTGACGAACCTGCTCAATATAGATCTCGTTATTGGCCGGATAACCCATAGGCACGATGATATTGACCGTGTCACCAAACTGCCGATGGATAGCCTTTAACGCCGCGATATGTTCATTGCTCGGATCGCCGGAGTTTCCCACCAGCAGCGTCAGTTTACCCTCGCGCTGCATTTCATAACCCAGCGTATTCAGCGTCGGGTCCATGCGCGTTGGGAAGTAGAGCAGTTCACCCCGAACATCCGGATGCTGGTCAGCGAACCAGGCCAGATCGCCCCGGGTAGCAAAGATGGTACCAACCCGCCCCTGCGCCAGACGTCGCAGCGGGTAGAACAAGCGGAATTTCAGGCTGCGGGAAACTTCATAGAGATCGGCTCCCCAGGCATGCCAGTGAAATTGCGAGCGCTTAATCGCCCCACGCAGCAGCGCCAGCCAGATACCGGTATTGAACTGACCGTGGAAAAAGAAACGTTGCTGCCTGTCGACCTGCGCTTTTGCGATAACCGCCTTCGCCAGCGCCTGCTTACTGCCATAAAAATGCAGATGCAGTGCCGGATAAGCGTCGCTCATACCGTCGTCCTGTCCGGCGAGCATAAATTTGCGGGCATGGGTGCCCGTTGCCGCGAGATGTTCATTGAAGAAACGCAGCACGGTGTGATTATGGTGAGGGATATCCGATCCCAGTACGTGTATGAGTGCCGTCATGCCCGTCTACGCCAGAGTAAAAACACGCCACAACAGAGGGTGAAATAAATTATGTAAGTTGCCATATAGGCCTGTGCCGCCCCTGCCGCGCCATGGGTGGGGATCAGAAGGCGGGAAAAGAGTGTCAGCAACGCAAACTGGCTCACTTCCGCCAGGATATAAAACCGCAGCGACGCTTTCGCGATAACCAGATAACCAAAAACGTAAGCGCCCACTTTCAATACGTCCCCGACCAGCTGCCATGCAAACAGGTCACGCATCGCCATAAACTTGTCAGAAAACAGCAGCCAGATAGCCACATCGCGCAGCAGCCAGACACAGAAGCTCACGGTCGCCACCGCTGGCAACACGAAACGCAGCGATTTCACGATCTCGCGGGTGATGTCCTGCTTCGTGGTCATCCGCGAGAGTGTGGGCAGCAGGTATACGCTAAACGAGGCGGTAATAAATTGTAGATAAGCATCAGAGATACTGCTTACCCCTTGCCAGATTCCTACGTCATCCCAGCTGTAATGGGCAGCCAGCAGATTTCGCATCATCACGTAGGCCAGCGGGATCGTGACCGAAGTAATGAGCGCCATCAGGGTGAACTTGCTGAGTTGCCCGGCGAGTCCATTATCCCAGCGCGGGCGAAAATAGCTTAAGGGTACGTGGCTGCAGCGAACCAGCAACAGCATCGCCGGGAAGACCACCAGCGCAGGCACCAGCGCCATACCCAGCAGCGCCCCCTGGTATTCACCGAGCTTATAGCAGAGGTACCAGGCGACCACGCCAACCACGCTGCCAATGATCAATGACAGCGCGTTTCCTGCCGCATCGCGAAAGCCTTTCATCACCGCCAGCAGCAGGTTCGCCCAGGCAATCCCCATTTGCACCAGCGCGACCAGCCGCACCAGTCCCTGGTAGTCAGCATGACCAAACAGGCCGCGACTAATAGGTGCCGCTGCCAGCAAAAAGATCAGCGCCAGTAGCATGGAGAAACCCAGGACCATCGCAGAGGAGGTCCCGACGACATCACGTAACCGGGAGGGATCGTCATGGTGCTGGGAGACAAATTTCGTCACGCCATTGAAGATACCCGCACCCGCAAGCACGCCGAGCACGATGATAAGCTGGCGGAAATTGCCCGCCTGCCCAACTCCGGAAGGGCCATAGGCCAGCGCCAGCAGCTTAACCACCAGCAGCCCGGCGCCAATCTTGACGAGTGTACTTGCCGCCGTCCAGACAGAAGCTTTTGCCAGCGACATGTTAGCGGAAGTAGCTCAGCAACGTGTTAATCACGGTACGCTGGTTAACAGGGGCAAGATTGTAGAACAGAGGCAGACGAAGCAAACGCTCACTTTCTTGTGTCGTGTAGCGATCTTCACCGTGGAACTCACCAAATTTCGCCCCGGCAGGTGATGCGTGCAGCGGAATGTAATGGAACACAGAGAGGATTTCAGCCTCTTTCAGGAAGGCGATAAGCTTGCTACGATCGTCTTCGTCACGCAGTTTGATATAAAACATGTGGGCGTTATGACCACACTCTTCGGGAATGGACGGCAGCGTAATGCGCCCGGCGCGCGCCAGTGGCGACAGCGCGTCGAAATAGGTTTGCCACAGGGACAAGCGTTGCTGATTGATACGATCCGCCGCTTCAAGCTGTGCCCACAAATAGGCCGCCTGCAAATCCGCCATCAGGTAGCTCGAGCCGATATCGCGCCAGGTGTATTTATCCACCTGCCCACGGAAGAATTGACTGCGGTTCGTCCCTTTCTCGCGGATAATTTCCGCACGTTCAATCAGCGCGCGATCGTTAATCAGCGTCGCGCCGCCTTCACCGCCCGCGGTGTAATTTTTGGTTTCATGGAAGCTAAAGCAGCCAATATGCCCGATGGTACCCAACGCCCGCCCTTTATAGGTAGACATCACGCCCTGTGCGGCATCTTCCACCACAAACAGATCATGCCGTTTGGCAATCGCCATAATGGTGTCCATTTCGCAGGCCACACCGGCATAGTGAACCGGCACAATGGCACGGGTATTTTCCGTGATGGCCTCTTCAATCCGGGTTTCATCGATATTCAGCGTATCCGGGCGGATATCGACAAAGACAATTTTCGCTCCACGCAGCACGAAGGCATTGGCCGTGGAAACAAAGGTGTAGCTTGGCATGATCACTTCATCGCCAGGCTGAATATCCAGCAGTAGCGCCGCCATCTCCAGCGATGCTGTGCAGGACGGGGTCAACAGGACTTTCGGGCTATGGAAGCGCTGTTCCATCCACTGCTGGCAGCGACGGGTAAAACCACCATCGCCACAAAGCTTACCGCTGCTCATCGCCGACTGCATGTAGTCGAGTTCCGTTCCCACTACAGGAGGTGCATTAAAAGGGATCATAGAGTCACCTGTATAACCAATAGGCGGTGCTTTCCATTATCGCACCGCTGCGAATGTAGCGTCTGATAGCCGCAAGGTTACCCGCCTGCGTCGCCACACGAATTGTCGTTAGCTGCCGTTGTTGCGCCCAGAAGCAGGCCGCCTGCATCAATTTTTCGCCCGCGCCGCGCCCGCCCAGCAAACCAATCCGCACTTCCTGCGCGTTGAGCTGGCGCAGGGAAACAAAGGCCTCAATATCGCCATTTACCCCGCGAAAGAGCAGACATTCATGGTCAAAAACGCCTTTCACCGCGTTTTCAATCCACTGCGCGTAAAAACGGCCGCTGGCGTCTTCCGGGTACCAGGGCGCGCGAAATCGGCTCTGGCTGACCATCGTCGCGGCCATCTGGCGTAATGGTCCGATATCGCCCGTTACTGCCGTCTGTGCCTGCGGATTAACAGCGAGTACCGGAACCGGTAAGGCGAAATCCGCTTCCCCTTCGACCAGCCGAAAGCCAAATTGTTGCAATGCATCAAGCTGTTGCGTATTGGATGCGGAAATTTTTGCTTGTAGGCGCGCCCAGCCGTCGAATGCCGAAGCATCCAGCGCCGGGCCATCGTCCTGCAAACGCACGATGGCGCTGCGCAGGCCAAAGAACTCACTTTCCCATGCCAGCTCGTCGATTTTTCCGTGTAATGTCATGGGAAATGACCTCAGCGCCATACGCCTTTGGTATCAATAACGTATTGCTGGCGCACGTTGTCGCCAACAATCGCTTTGAATTCTTTGTGATCGACCAGCATGACCAGCACATCGGCCTGCGCCAGCGCATCGTCAAGACTGACCAGCGTACTGTCGCCTGCCAGAAGCGGAGGCAGTTGATGAATGTTCGGCTCAACCACCAGCGTTTCACCGCTGTGCCACTCGGCAATACTGTGGACGATTTCCATTGCCGGGCTTTCACGCAGGTCGTCAATGTTGGGCTTAAAGGCCAGACCAAAGCAGGCTATTTTGAGGTCACTGGCGCGCTTATCGCTCGCTGTCAGGCAATCGGCAACGGTCGCTTTTACCTGGCTCAACACCCAGTGTGGCTTGCTGTCGTTCACTTCACGCGCGGTACGAATCAGCCGAGCCTGTTGCGGGTTCTGCGCCACAATAAACCAGGGATCGACGGCAATGCAGTGACCGCCTACGCCTGGGCCAGGCTGCAGAATATTCACGCGCGGGTGACGGTTGGCCAGGCGAATCAGTTCCCAGACATTAATGCCCTGATCGGCGCAGATGAGCGATAGCTCATTGGCAAAAGCAATGTTGACGTCGCGGAAGCTGTTTTCCGTCAGTTTGCACATTTCCGCGGTGCGGGAGTTCGTCACCACGCACTCGCCTTCGAGGAAAATGTTATACAGCTCGCTGGCTCGTGCCGAGCAAACCGGCGTCATGCCGCCAATCACACGGTCATTCTTGATAAGTTCAACCATCACCTGACCCGGCAGAACGCGTTCCGGGCAGTAGGCGATATTGATATCAGCCTGCTCTCCGGCCTGCTGCGGGAAGGTTAAATCCGGGCGAGCCGCCGCCAGCCAGTCGGCCATTTGCTCTGTTGCCCCGACCGGCGATGTCGATTCAAGGATCACCAGTGACCCTTTTTTCAGCACCGGCGCAATGGATTTCGCCGCCGCTTCGACAAAGGTCATATCCGGCTCGTGCTTGCCTTTAAAGGGGGTCGGAACAGCGATTAAATAGGCGTCCGCTTCTACCGGTGTTGTGCTGGCACGCAGCCAGCCGCCTTCAACGGCGGTTTTGACGACTTTATCCAGCTCAGGCTCAACAATATGAATCTTTCCGCGATTAATGGTCTCCACGGCGTGTGGGTTGATATCAATCCCCACAACCTCTTTTTGCCGGGAGGCGAATGCCGCTGCAGTTGGCAGTCCAATATAGCCAAGGCCAATGACGGAAATCGTTTTGAAACTCATAGCGTTACCCGATAGTTTTTTAGTGCATGCAAAATTCGACCACAGGCCTGCCCGTCTCCATACGGATTGTGCGCTCGGCTCATGGCTTGCCAGGCATCATTGTCGTGAAGCAGGCGTGAGACCTCTTCAACGATACGCTGGCGGTCCGTTCCAACGAGTCTGACCGTTCCGGCCTCAATGGCTTCCGGGCGTTCAGTGGTATCACGCATCACCAGTACCGGCTTGCCAAGAGACGGGGCTTCTTCCTGAATACCGCCAGAGTCGGTGAGAATCAGCCAGGCGCGATTCATCAGCCACAAAAAGGGCAAATAGTCCTGCGGCTCGATCAGCGTGACATTTGCCACATGACCAAGGATGCGGTTCACCGGCTCACTGACGTTGGGATTGAGGTGTACCGGATAGACTATTTGCACATCGTCATGCTGAGCGGCAATTTCGGCCAGCGCATGGCAAATATGTTCAAAACCGAGACCAAAACTCTCCCGACGGTGGCCGGTAACCAAAATCAGTTTTTTATTACTGTCGAGGAAGGGATAACGGGCTGCCAACTCTTCCTCAAGTGAAGGGTTATTCAGCACGCTGTCGCGCACCCAAAACAGGGCGTCGATAACGGTATTGCCGGTAACAAAAATGTGTTTATCCGCGACGTTTTCCCGCAGCAAATTGTGGCGCGAGTTCTCTGTCGGCGCAAAATGATAAAGCGCCAGATGTCCGGTAAGCGTGCGATTAGCCTCTTCCGGCCACGGGGATGACAGATCGCCCGTGCGCAACCCCGCCTCCACATGCCCGACAGGAATACGCTGATAAAACGCAGCCAAACTGGCGGCAATCGTGGTAGTCGTGTCGCCGTGAACCAGCACCACATCCGGACGGAAAGATTCCAGAATAGGTTTGAGTCCTTCCAGAATCCGGCAGGTAATTTCTGTCAGCCCTTGCCCGGGTCGCATAATATTCAGGTCGAAATCCGGGACGATAGAAAAAAGATTCAATACCTGATCGAGCATTTCCCGATGCTGCGCAGTGACGCATACCTTAGCGTCGAAATCAGGGTCCCTTGCCAGCGCGTGTACCAGAGGAGCCATCTTGATGGCTTCTGGTCGTGTGCCAAATACGGTCAGTACTTTCACAACGATTCTCTTCGATTAGGTAATGAAGGCCGAAGCCTTCATTTTAGACAGCGTGTCAGAATGAGCGACGACGCGTTAGTGCAACGCCTGCGCCAATGAGTGCCCCTACAACACCCCACATGATCATCAGGAAGGCACGACGCGGGCTATCGCGTTTTACCGGTTCTTCCGGCGTGCGCAAATATCGATAAGTCTGAAAACGGGGATCAAGTGTGGGGCCAACATTCAGCGTATTAAGCATGGCTCGATTTTGGAAGTAGTCCAGATCGTAGTCAGGCCCTACCGCCCGTAAATTCTCCAGGCGCGCCTGCAACATCGGACGGCCTAGCAAAAACATTTCCGAATCCGGCAGTTCGTCCGGCGGCACTTCCGTTTCACTGCGGGAAATATTGTGCTGTTCTGCCACTTTTAGCGCCTGTTCGATGTTGTCCACGCGGCGGTTGAAAATGGTTTTCGCGATCTCTTCCTGACGCTTCACCTGCGCCTTCATTTGGATAGTGCGCGCCGCCCATGCCCCTTTGAGCTCGTCGTTCAGATGACGGGCGGCACGTTGGCTGGCGAACGCAACATACTGACGCAGCAAATTGTTGGCGTCCGGCGCGGTTTCGGCGGTCAGTTTGACGTTATCGTTCAGGTTGCGGACCACATCTCCCGGGGTGTACTGGATGTAGTTAATTAACTCATCCAGCATCGCGGCGTCCGCTTTGCTATTGCCCACTTTCCGCTGCTTGAAATAGTCCGTCTGCAGCCAGAAATCGCGTCGCGTATCCCAGGACGCTAGCTGCATCACAAACTCTTTATACGCTTCGTCCATGACAGAAACCTGGTCTACAGGGGCAAGGCTCGCTTTCACATCCAGGTTACGCAGGAACTGTTGCTGAGAATAAAATCCACCCAGCATGTTCACAGTGGGTCGATCGGTGATGGCCGTTGCCCCCCACTCCTGACGCGCGAAGAATGTCCAGATTAAGGCGATTAGCGCAAACAGTAGCGCAATCCCGCAAATCCATAACTTTCCGGCCCATAAGGTACGAAACAGACCACGAATATCCAGCTCGTTTTCCGTACCCGCTGTAGGTGCTCCTGACAATGGTTGAGTCATCGCTTTCCCAGATTTACTTGGTTAAGGTTGGTTTTTGAGCGCTGTTACGGCGCATTCTGCGCTTCACACGCTTTATCAACCGCGCCACTTTCCATGCGCGCTTGATACAGTAGCCATATAAGAAGAAGGATAGCAAAAATAATGCCAACATCACCCATTCAGGAATGAAGTGAAGGTATTCAGTGATCACGCCAACTGACGCAAACAACGCGGCGGCAAAGGTAATCAACACGAAGGCCTGCCGTGAGGTAAACCCGGCACGCATGATGAGATGGTGAATGTGCTGGCGATCCGCTGAGAAAGGGCTCATGCCTTTACGCAGGCGGCGATACATGATCGCCACCATATCCATTAACGGAATCGCGATAATCCACAGCGCGGTAACCGGGCTGATAGGGTGGGTCTTTCCCTGCGTGGTTTCAAGCAAGATCCAGATCAGGGTGAAGCCGATAAAGGTGCTGCCGGCATCGCCCATAAAGACTTTGTAGCGCCGCCCCAGCACCCCGAGATTCAACAGAATGTATGGCAGGATGGCGGCAATCATCGCAAAGCACCACATCGCAAGGCTGATTTGGCCATCAAACCACAAAATGATGCCAATGGCGGCGAAGGAGACGCAGGACAAGCCGCCCAGCAAACCGTCAATGCCGTCCACCATGTTAAAAGCATTGATAGCGGCCCAGACGGCGAACAGCGTTAACAGATAGCCAAACGGGCCAAGCACCATTTCCCAGGTACCGAAGATGTACCCCAGACTGCTTAAATAGAGTTTACCGACCGTCATCATAACGATCGCGATAAGCGCCTGAATCAGGGCGCGGATTTTGACGCTGATATCGTAGCGGTCATCAAGCGCGCCCACGAACACCAGAACACCGGCGCAGAACAGATACAGCGCCGAGTGAGGGATGTAGTAGTCAGCAATGCCGAAGGTGAAACAGATACCCGCGAACACTGAGATCCCCCCAACCAGCGGAATCAAACCCTGATGCCGTTTACGAAAGTTGGGCTTATCCACCAAACCGATGCGCTTCGCCATTTTGCGGGCAAAGAATAAAAATGCGGTGGTGAATAAGAAAATACTGAATAATTCAGTAAACGCAGTGAGTAAATTCACAATGCATGCTCTCAGCGAATGTTAATCCTGGCAGTATAACGACGATGCCGCACTCCAAAAAGGAGAAAGCAGGTCATTCACAGGCGATTTAGTCTATTTATTAAGCAAGCAGAATATTGATTGCTTTGATATTTGTGTTGAGTTGGCCTGTAGCGGACGATGCCTGTCCCAATGCATATAGCGTATAGTCCATAAATGAAAAACGCCACGTAAAAACGTGGCGTTTCGGAGGTTTATTTGTATTAAGAGCGTTTCATCATGTCGAAGAATTCATCATTCGTCTTCGTCATTGCCAGCTTATTGATGAGGAACTCCATCGCGTCGATTTCACCCATCGGATGGATGATTTTGCGCAGGATCCACATTTTCTGCAGCTCTTCTTGCGTGGTGAGCAGCTCTTCTTTACGGGTACCGGAACGGTTGTAGTCGATAGCCGGGAAGACGCGTTTTTCAGCAATTTTACGGGAGAGGTGCAGCTCCATGTTACCGGTGCCTTTAAACTCTTCGTAAATAACTTCGTCCATTTTGGAGCCGGTATCGATAAGCGCGGTCGCGATGATAGTCAGGCTACCACCCTCTTCGACGTTACGTGCGGCACCGAAGAAGCGTTTCGGACGGTGCAGGGCGTTGGCGTCCACACCACCGGTCAGCACTTTACCGGAAGCCGGAACCACGGTGTTATAAGCACGCGCCAGACGGGTGATGGAGTCGAGCAGGATAATAACGTCTTTCTTATGTTCAACCAGACGTTTCGCTTTCTCGATAACCATTTCCGCAACCTGAACGTGACGGGATGCCGGTTCGTCAAAGGTAGAAGCAACAACTTCACCTTTAACCAGACGCTGCATCTCGGTCACTTCTTCCGGACGTTCGTCGATGAGCAGAACCATCAGTACGCAATCCGGGTGGTTGTAAGCGATGCTCTGCGCAATATTCTGCAGCAGCATGGTTTTACCCGCTTTCGGCGGTGCCACAATCAGGCCACGCTGGCCGCGACCGATCGGCGATGCCAGATCCAGTACGCGAGCGGTTAAGTCTTCGGTAGAACCGTTACCACGTTCCATACGCAGACGAGAGTTTGCGTGCAGCGGGGTTAAGTTCTCGAACAGGATCTTGTTGCGCGAGTTTTCCGGCTTGTCGTAGTTAACTTCATTAACTTTCAACAGCGCAAAGTAACGCTCACCCTCTTTCGGAGGACGAATCTTACCAGAGATGGTGTCACCAGTGCGGAGGTTGAAACGACGGATTTGGCTGGGGGAAACGTAGATATCATCAGGGCCGGCGAGGTAGGAGCTGTCTGCGGAACGGAGGAAACCAAATCCATCCTGCAGTATCTCCAGCACACCGTCGCCAAAGATATCCTCGCCACTCTTCGCGTGCTGCTTCAGGATGGCGAAAATGATGTCCTGCTTGCGCATACGTGCCTGGTTTTCCAGACCCATATTTTCGCCGAGAGTGATCAGCTCAGAAACCGGCGTGTTCTTTAATTCGGTAAGATTCATAGTGGTGTGGGTTCTTAAACTCGGGGTAAAACTCGAACTTAATGTTGTGAATGGTATGGCAGGGTCATCCATGCCTGTTAACGGCCATCACTTATGTCCAATCGCTGCCTGGTCAAAGGTAAATACGCAGAACTGAAACGACAAGACGGAAAAGTGACAAGCCCGGAATCTATCCGCTTCTCTCGCGAGGTCAATCTCAACGGGAAGCATCGGGTAACACAAGATTCAAACTACAAGGTATGTTTACAACGAAGTCAAAACTAAGTTAGCACGACTGAAGCCGGGCGTCCAGCGATCCACATAATTTAGAAGGCTGGCGCACCGGCTGAGATTCGAGGGGTTACGCCAGGTTAGCGTCCAGGAACTCTTTCAGTTGACCTTTGGACAGCGCGCCCACTTTGGTCGCTGCCACATCGCCGTTTTTGAACAGCAGCAGGGTCGGAATGCCACGGATCCCGTACTTCGGCGCGGTACCTGGATTCTGGTCGATATTCAGCTTCGCGACGGTCAGTTTGCCTTCGTATTCGCTAGCGACTTCATCCAGGATCGGGGCGATCATTTTGCACGGACCGCACCACTCTGCCCAGAAATCGACGAGAACCAGCCCGTCCGCTTTGAGTACATCCGTGTCAAAACTATCGTCAGTCAGGTGAATAATTTTATCGCTCATATATAACTCCACAGGAATAAGCCTGGTGTGTTGGTGTAGCATAAAACAGCAACGTGTTGATGCCACATTAACCAACTAAAGGTTGACTTTATTTCACCGGATACGCTTTCGTAAAGCAATAGTAAGCTGATATTCTACCACACTATGAGCAAAACACATTTAACTGAACAGAAGTTTTCCGACTTCGCCCTGCACCCTAAGGTGATTGAAGCCCTTGAAAATAAAGGGTTTCATAATTGTACGCCCATACAGGCACTGGCTCTCCCGCTGACGCTGGAAGGTCGTGACGTTGCAGGGCAGGCGCAAACCGGTACTGGCAAAACGATGGCGTTTTTAACGTCAACGTTTCATTATCTTCTCTCTCATCCGGCTATCGATGATCGCAAGGTGAATCAGCCGCGCGCGCTTATTATGGCGCCAACACGTGAATTAGCTGTGCAAATTCATGCTGATGCTGAACCGCTGGCACAATCTACCGGCATGAAGCTGGGCCTGGCCTATGGCGGCGACGGTTATGACAAGCAGTTAAAAGTGCTTGAAAGCGGCGTCGATATTCTTATCGGCACCACCGGTCGCCTGATCGATTACGCAAAACAGAATCATATTAACCTGGGCGCGATTCAGGTCGCGGTTCTCGACGAAGCCGATCGTATGTACGATCTTGGCTTTATCAAAGACATTCGCTGGTTGTTCCGCCGCATGCCTCCGGCAACTGCGCGTCTGAACATGCTCTTCTCCGCAACCCTCTCTTACCGTGTACGCGAGCTGGCGTTCGAGCAGATGAACAACGCCGAGTACGTGGAAGTCGAACCGGAGCAGAAAACAGGCCACCGAATTAAAGAAGAGCTCTTCTACCCTTCTAACGAAGAGAAAATGCGCCTGCTGCAAACGCTGCTCGAAGAAGAGTGGCCGGACCGCGCGATCGTCTTTGCCAATACCAAACACCGTTGTGAAGATATTTGGGGCAGCCTGGCCGCAGACGGTCATCGTGTTGGTCTGCTGACTGGTGACGTCGCGCAGAAAAAACGCCTGCGTATTCTCGAAGAATTCACCCGCGGCGATCTGGATATTCTGGTTGCAACGGACGTTGCCGCGCGTGGTCTGCATATTCCTGCCGTGACACACGTATTCAACTATGATCTGCCGGACGACTGTGAAGACTACGTGCACCGTATTGGCCGTACCGGCCGTGCTGGCGCCAGTGGGCATTCCATCAGCCTGGCGTGTGAAGAGTACGCACTGAACCTGCCGGCGATTGAAACCTACATTGGGCACTCTATTCCGGTGAGCAAGTACAATCCGGACGCCCTGCTAAGCGAGCTGCCTCCGGCAAAACGCCTGACGCGTCCGCGCTCTGGCAATGGCCCGCGCCGCAGCGGTGCGCCACGTAATAGTCGTCGTTCAGGTTAAAAAACATGCTCGCTTCCGCCTCGCTCTATGCGGCTATTGATTTAGGCTCAAACAGTTTTCATATGCTGGTTGTGCGCGAGGTGGCTGGAAGCATCCAGACGCTCACCCGCATCAAACGCAAAGTCCGCCTGGCTGCGGGTTTGAGCCAGGAAAATGTGCTTTCGCAGGAAGCGATGGAACGCGGCTGGCAGTGTCTGCGTCTTTTTTCTGAACGGCTTCAGGATATACCCCCGGCACAGATTCGTGTCGTCGCTACGGCCACATTGCGTCTGGCAACGAATGCCGGTGAGTTCATCAGCAAAGCGCAAGAAATCCTCGGCTGCCCGGTGCAGGTCATCAGCGGTGAGGAAGAAGCACGCCTGATCTATCAGGGCGTTGCGCATACAACTGGCGGCTCTGACCAGCGTCTGGTCGTCGATATTGGCGGAGCCAGTACCGAACTCGTTACCGGCACAGGAGCGCAGGCCACCTCGCTATTCAGCCTGTCGATGGGCTGCGTCACCTGGCTTGAGCGCTTTTTCACCGATCGCAACCTCGGGCAGGAAAATTTCGACGCAGCAGAAAAAGCCGCGCGCGATGTGTTACGTCCGGTTGCTGACGAACTCCGCCGTCACGGCTGGCAGGTCTGCGTTGGTGCTTCCGGTACCGTCCAGGCATTGCAGGAAATCATGATGGCGCAGGGGATGGATGAACGCATTACCCTCACCAAACTCCAGCAGTTAAAACAACGCGCCATCCAGTGCGGGCGTCTGGAAGAGCTGGAGATTGAAGGCCTCACGCTGGAGCGTGCGTTGGTTTTCCCAAGCGGGCTGGCTATCCTCATCGCCATTTTCACCGAGATGAATATCCAAAGCATGACGCTGGCAGGTGGCGCACTGCGTGAAGGGCTGGTTTACGGCATGCTGCATCTGACCGTCGATCAGGACATTCGTCGTCGCACACTGCGTAATATCCAGCGCCGCTTTATCATCGACACCGATCAGGCAAAACGTGTTTCCACCCTGGCAACGCAATTTGCTGATGAGGTGGCAACTGGCTGGGATCTGGATGCTTACAGTATCGAAATCCTGCAAGTTGCCAGTGAACTTCACGAAATTGGCTTAAGCATTGAGTTTAAACAGGCTCCGCTGCACGCGGCCTGGCTGGTGCGTAATCTGGACTTACCGGGTTTCACACCTGCGCAGAAAAAACTGCTCGCAACGCTGCTCTTAAACCAGACCAATCCGGTCGATCTCTCTTCTCTTCATCAGCAAAATGCCGTCCCGCCTCGCGTGGCTGAACACCTTTGCCGCTTGCTTCGTCTGGCCATTATTTTTGCCAGCCGTCGCCGCGATGATCTTCTGCCGTGTATCGACATCATGGCCAAAGGGGAAGCATTGACTCTGGTACTGCCGCAAGGCTGGCTGGAAAGCCATCCGCTGGGTGCAGAGTTGATTGAGCAGGAAAGTCAGTGGCAAAGCTATGTGCACTGGCCGCTTGAGTTGAAATAAACGGATTTTGCCTCTCCCTGCCGGGAGAGGCGAGATAATCACTTCTCTTTCGCTTTTGCCATCATCGCCCGTATATTGGCGATACTGGCCTGTCCTTTTTGCATCCTTTCTTCGGCAGTAATGACCTTACGCTCTTGCTCCCAAATCACATCATCTTGCGGCAATTCCAACAGGAAGCGGCTCGGTTCCGGGCGCACCAGCTCACCGTACTGACGGCGTTCTTTGCATAAAGTGAAAATCAGTTCTTTCTGTGCACGGGTAATGCCCACGTAGGCAAGGCGACGCTCTTCATCAATGTTCTCTTCATCGATGCTGCTTTGGTGCGGCAGGAATCCTTCCTCCATCCCCACCATAAACACGTATGGAAACTCCAGACCTTTCGAGGCGTGCAACGTCATCAGCTGTACCTGATCCGACTCTTCATCGCTTTCACCGCGTTCCATCATGTCGCGCAACGTAAAACGGGTCACAACCTGATCCAGCGTCATCGGATCGTTCAGCTCATCACCTTCCAGCATCTCCGTCATCCAGGAAAAGAGCGTGTTGACGTTTTTCATGCGCATTTCCGCAGCTTTCGGGCTGGGTGAGGTCTCAAACAACCAGGATTCATAATCGATGCCATGAATCAGATCGCGCACGGCGGCAATCGGCTCGCGTTCCGCCAGGCGCTGGACCTCGCCAAGCCAGTGGGTAAAACGGGTAAGCGATTCATAGCCACGCCCGGTCAGCGTCTGATTCAGCCCGACGTCGAAACTGGCGGCAAACAGGCTTTTGTTACGCACCATCGCCCACTCGCCCAGCTTTTGCAGCGTCGCCGAGCCGATTTCACGTTTTGGCGTGTTTACAATGCGTAAAAAGGCACTGTCGTCATCCTGATTGGTCAGGATCCGCAGATAGGCCAGCAAATCTTTGATTTCCGGGCGCGAGAAGAATGAGGTTCCGCCCGAAATCCGGTATGGGATGCGGTTTTGCATCAGGAATTTTTCGAACACCCGAGACTGATGGTTACCGCGGTACAGGATGGCGTAATCCTTGTATTCTGTCTTGTTGATAAAGTGATGGGCAATCAATTCACCGGTCACGCGCTCCGCTTCATGCTCCTCATTATTCGCCGTCAGAACCTTAAGCTCAGCACCATAGCCCAGCTCAGAGAACAGGCGTTTTTCGAACACATGCGGGTTGTTCGCAATCAGGATGTTTGCGGCTTTCAGAATACGCCCGGATGAGCGGTAGTTTTGCTCAAGCTTGATCACCTGCAATGCCGGAAAATCTTCATTCAGCAGCACCAGGTTTTGCGGACGCGCACCGCGCCAGGAGTAGATGGACTGGTCATCATCGCCCACCACGGTAAAGCGCGCACGTTGCCCGACCAGCAGCCTGACCAGCTCATACTGGCTGGTGTTGGTGTCCTGATATTCATCCACCAGCAGATAGCGAATTTTGTTTTGCCAGCGCTCACGCACCTCTTCATTACGCTGCAGCAGTAATGTCGGAAGCAAAATCAAATCGTCAAAATCGAGCACATTACAGGCTTTCAGATGCGCATCGTAAAGGCTGTAACAGTGGGCAAAAATACGATCCCGCTCGCCCATGGCGCGCGCTGCCGCCTGAGGAGGCGTCAGCAGATCGTTTTTCCAGTTCGAGATCGTCGAGATCAGCTGTTGCAGCACCACTTTGTCGTCGTCGATCACCCCCTCGGTCAGATCCTTGAGTAAGGCGACCTGGTCGGTATCGTCGAAGAGGGAGAAATTGGATTTCATCCCCAGCGCGGCAAATTCCCGTTTAATGATATCGAGGCCCAGCGTATGGAACGTGGAGATCATCAACCCACGCGCCTCTTTGCGCCCCAATGTTTGCCCGACACGCTCTTTCATCTCACGCGCCGCTTTGTTGGTAAACGTCACCGCCGCGATATGGCGCGCCTGATACCCGCACACGCGGATCAAATGGGCAATTTTATTGGTGATAACACGGGTTTTGCCCGAGCCAGCACCCGCCAGCACCAGGCAGGGTCCGGTAACAAATTCGACGGCTTGTTGTTGGCCAGGATTTAAACGCATGGTGGTATTGCTCAATCTTCGAACGGGGGAAGGATTGTAGCAGAAAGCCTGCCGGAGATTTACCTGCCAATGGTAAAGTGTGGGGACTTCTCTCAACAACGGAACGCAAACATGGCGAAGACAGCGGCAGCGCTGCACATTCTGGTGAAAACCGAAAAACTGGCGCAGGAAATTATGACAAAGCTGGAGAAGGGCTCAAGTTTCGACCACCTGGCAAAGCGCTATTCCACCTGCCCTTCGGCACGCAACGGCGGGGATCTGGGCGAATTCAAACAGGGCGTGATGGTAGGGCCGTTCGACAAAGCCGTGTTCAGTTGCCCGTTATTGCAACCCTTTGGTCCGGTCAAAACCAAGTTTGGCTATCACATCATCAAGGTGCTGTATCGCCGCTAACGCGTGCTACTATTGCGCCCGTATTTATACCAACCTCATCAAGGCGCAATCATGGCAAAAACAGCGGCAGCAATGCATATTCTGGTGAAAGAAGAGAAACTGGCACTCGATCTTCTGGAACAGCTTAAAAACGGTGGCGATTTCGAGAAGCTGGCAAAAAAACACTCAACTTGCCCTTCCGGCAAGAAAGGTGGCCATTTAGGCGAGTTCAAACAGGGTCAAATGGTGCCAGCCTTTGATAAAGTGGTCTTCTCCTGCCCTGAGCTGGAGCCAACCGGCCCGCTGCACACCCAGTTCGGTTATCACATCATCAAAGTGCTGTACCGCAAGTAATTCGTGTATGAAGTCTCTCCATTCAAGAGAGGCTTTCTTGTTTTATTTATGTGATTGCAGCGTTTTTTGCGCTTCAAACTTCATCACGTGTGTACTGACCGCTGCCTGAAATACCTTAAACATCAATCCATTAATCAGCGTCGTCAGGGTAATGGTGATAAACGCCGTCATCACCCAGTCAATCAGCACAAAGCCGCTGTGCAGTAACGCCGGGCGATAAACCAGCATCCCGCCAAACACCACCCAGTGACTCAGGCAGTAAAAGCACTGGAAAAGGTGCCCCACCATCGCGTTTTTTTTGGCGGTCCATTCACGAAATGCGGCAAACAATTCTGTTTGCGTCACCGTCATTGAAATACTGCTGGCGGCAAGCGCGATCATCAGACAGGTCGTCAGCTCAGTCATTAATGTGGAAATCATGGTTATGGCCTTTTTCATTGAAGTAACTGATAAATTCTGCCCCCACGTCCTGCAGCGTCAGGTTTTTAAAACGCTCCAGAATCAGCGACTGCGCATCAGCCAGCGTGGATGACATTACCCGGTTAACCCCCTGTTCAACCAGGCACTGAGGGTTCTCGCTACGATTTCCCAGCGCAAACAGCGCCGGCGAACCTAAAGCGATATAGATATCGTGGAGTGTGACCTCGCTGGCGGGACGACAAAGCCGCCAGCCACCGTGGTGGCCTTTTGTTGCACACACAATCTGGCTTTCCCGAAGCCCGGCAAGAAGCTTACGAATGAACGCCGGGTTACCGTCTATAAAGGCAGCCATCTGTTCCGACGTCATCGGCTTATCTGCCTGCTCCATGTGCAGCAGGATGTGGAGTGTCGCTGAGAATGAGTTATTTATTTTCATGTAACTTACGTTATTACATGAATCTGAATTCAACAATCGATGAATAATAAAAAACATCAAGAACACAGATAATGTATTGATTTTATAATGAATATAAATATTCAGAGGTAAATATTGACCTCATGGCGACTTATGTTACTTTGTTTATTACATGATATTTATTGCTAAGCGAGGCGTCAATGCACAACGTTGCTCAAACATCTGTCGAGTTCTGGGAGAATCATTACGACACCATGTCACCCCGCTCGAACGGCATTCCAGGTAAGATTCTGGTGCGCTTTGTCGATAGCCTCTCTCCCGGCAACGCATTGGAATTAGGCTGTGGGCGCGGGGATGATTCGGTCTGGCTGGCCAAAAAGGGATGGCAGGTGACCGCCGTTGATTTATCACAGCGGGCGCTGGAGTATGCCGCCGCCAATGCGCAGAGATCCGGCGTCAGCGAGCAGGTAACCTTTGCTCAATACGATCTGACGCAGTCTTTTCCGACAGGGAGTTATGACCTGATTGTGGCCTCGTTTCTCGAATCGCCGCTGACGTTTGCTCGCTTTACGATTTTCCGCACTGCACTTACGCACGTTGCGCCAGGCGGAATGCTGCTCATTACCTCACACGCGAAGCCACCGTCATGGTCACAACATGCAGACAGACCGTTCCAGTCGGCCAAAGAGGCGATGGCATCACTTGAGCCACTCTCTGCAGACTGGGAAATTCGCTTCTGTGATGATGTCGCGAGGGTAATGCGCGGGCCAGAGGGACAAGAAGGGAATGTGTCGGATTCGGTCATCGCTCTGCGCCGCAAAAAATAAACCCGGCAGCACGAACGCTTACCGGGTCTGTATTTTTCACCCTCTCCTTACGGGAGAGGTGTGAGGGAAATCAGCCTGCTACAGCGATACGTTTCATATCGGTCATGTAGCCACGCAGTTTCTTACCAACCGCTTCAATCGGGTGAGCCTGAATATCTTCGTTAACATCACGCAGTTGCGCGTTGTCGACGGAGCCTTCGGCAATCGCCTGACCCAGGTCGCCAGTCTGCAGGGTGGTCATAAACTCTTTCAGCAGCGGTACGCAAGCGTAAGAGAACAGGTAGTTACCGTATTCTGCGGTATCGGAGATAACCACGTTCATTTCATACAGACGCTTACGGGCGATGGTGTTCGCGATCAGCGGCAGCTCGTGCAGAGATTCGTAGTACGCGGACTCTTCGATGATGCCGGAATCAACCATGGTTTCAAACGCCAGCTCAACGCCCGCTTTCACCATAGCGATCATCAGAACGCCTTTATCAAAGTACTCCTGCTCGCCGATTTTGCCATCGAACTGGGCAGCGGTTTCGAACGCGGTTTTACCGGTCTCTTCGCGCCAGGTCAGCAGTTTCTTATCGTCGTTCGCCCAGTCAGCCATCATGCCGGAAGAGAATTCACCGGAGATGATGTCATCCATGTGTTTCTGGAACAGCGGCGCCATGATGCCTTTCAGCTGTTCAGACAACGCATAAGCACGCAGTTTTGCCGGGTTGGACAGACGGTCCATCATCAGCGTGATACCGCCCTGTTTCAGCGCTTCGGTGATGGTTTCCCAGCCGAACTGAATCAGTTTTTCTGCGTACGCAGCATCGGTACCTTCAGCCACCAGCTTGTCGAAGCACAGCAGAGAACCGGCCTGCAGCATGCCACACAGGATAGTCTGCTCACCCATCAGGTCAGATTTCACTTCCGCAACGAAGGAAGATTCCAGAACGCCCGCACGGTGACCGCCGGTCGCCGCTGCCCAGGCTTTCGCAATCGCCATGCCTTCGCCTTTCGGATCGTTTTCCGGGTGAACCGCGATCAGTGTCGGTACACCGAAACCACGTTTGTATTCTTCACGAACTTCGGTACCCGGGCACTTCGGGGCCACCATCACAACGGTGATGTCTTTACGGATCTGCTCGCCCACTTCAACGATGTTGAAACCGTGAGAGTAACCCAGCGCCGCGCCATCTTTCATCAGCGGCTGTACGGAACGCACCACGTCAGAGTGCTGTTTGTCCGGCGTCAGATTAACCACCAGATCCGCCTGCGGAACCAGCTCTTCGTAAGTCCCAACTTTGAAACCGTTCTCGGTCGCTTTACGCCAGGACGCACGTTTTTCTGCAATCGCTTCGGCACGCAGTGCGTAGGAGATGTCCAGACCGGAGTCACGCATGTTCAGACCCTGGTTCAGGCCCTGCGCGCCACAACCGACGATGACCACTTTTTTACCCTGCAGGTAGCTTGCGCCATCGGCGAATTCGTCGCGCGCCATAAAGCGACATTTACC
This sequence comes from Phytobacter sp. V69, assembly GCF_965644215.1. Classification (NCBI taxonomy): domain Bacteria; kingdom Pseudomonadati; phylum Pseudomonadota; class Gammaproteobacteria; order Enterobacterales; family Enterobacteriaceae; genus Phytobacter; species Phytobacter sp. V69. Next base: position 13,671 of record NZ_CBFFRL010000021.1, on the reverse strand, counting down.
CAGTTGCGCCAGCTGCTGGCGCAGGTTCAGTGTATTAAAGTAGTTAGCCATGGTGATTCCTCGTGATGGTGTCTTGTTTTTATACTCTATGGATTTCGAGTTACAGGAAGGCGACCAGTCAGTGAATCCCCAGGAGCTTACTCAAGTAAGTGGCTGGGGTGAGCGGATGCAGGCAACGCACCTGTAACTTGAAAGACGACGAGTATATTGTTCGGTTCGCTGTAGTGCGAGAATGTACCCACATTACAACAGGAAATGTGTTGCTTAAATTGATATATTAACAATGTGACATTGCAATTTTTGCAACATGAAAATGTGGAGTGTATCTCATGGATTTACGCGACCTGAAAACCTTCCTGCATCTGGCGGAAAGCCGCCACTTCGGCCGCAGTGCGCGCGCCATGCACGTCAGTCCCTCCACACTGTCAAGACAGATTCAACGTCTGGAAGAAGACCTTGGCCAGGCGCTGTTTGTCCGCGATAACCGCACCGTCACGCTCACCGAAGCAGGCGAAGAGCTGCGTAATTTTGCCCAACACACCCTGCTGCAGTATCAGCAGCTTCGCCATACGCTCGACCAGCAAGGCCCGTCGCTCTCGGGTGAACTCCATATCTTTTGTTCGGTAACAGCCGCCTATAGCCATTTGCCGCCCATTCTTGATCGCTTCCGCGCGGAGCACCCGTCGGTTGAAATCAAACTCACGACCGGCGATGCGGCAGATGCGATGGAAAAAGTGGTGACCGGCGAGGCCGATCTCGCGATTGCCGGGAAACCGGAAACCCTGCCCGGCGCCGTGGCTTTCGCGATGCTGGAAAATCTGGCGGTGGTATTGATTGCCCCGGCGCTTCCTTGCCCGGTGCGTAATCAAATCTCGGAGGAAAAACCAGACTGGTCAACGGTACCCTTTATCATGGCCGATCAGGGGCCGGTTCGCCGCCGTATTGAACTCTGGTTCCGCCGACAAAAAATCAGCAACCCTTCCATTTACGCCACGGTAGGTGGACACGAAGCGATGGTATCCATGGTCGCACTGGGTTGCGGCGTGGCCCTGATTCCGGAAGTGGTGCTGGAAAACAGCCCTGAGCCGGTGCGCAACCGAGTGATGATTCTGGAACGCAGTGATGAAAAAACGCCGTTTGAACTGGGTGTTTGCGCGCAGAAAAAGCGGCTGTACGAGCCGCTTATTGAGGCATTCTGGAAGATTGTGCAGGAACGGAAGGGCGAAGACGCAAAATAACGCGTTATAAATCTGCCGGGTCGATCTGCTTCATCGTTTCAACGGTCATCAGCCATTGATACAACGGCTCAAGCTGGCGGAATCCCTCATCCAGCAGATTAACCAATCCGGCGTGGAATAGCTTTTCCACGTCGTTATCGGTCACCATCACGGCGAAAGTTTTGCACTGATACCAGTTGGCAATCTCCGGATCGAGATCTTTCACTAACTGCCGCTTATAACGCTCAGCCTCCAGGGCAAACGGCGGCTGGCAGCATTCATCGGCCATCTCCAGAAACTGCGTTGGGCGTTGTTTCAACGTATGGCGGAATAGATCCATCGTCGATTTGCTGGCGCTGTAATACCCCAGGCCATAGCGCAGGGTGTCCGGGCTGATTTCGAAGAAGTAAACCGGCGCATCCGTCCAGTTCTTCGCCGAACGTTTGAAGGTCAGCCACATCCGGCTGCGGTAAAGCGATTTGTCATGTGAGAAACGGGTATCGCGATGAATACGCGACAGCGTTTTGCCGATCGCTGAGCGCGTTTCCAGCAGAGGATCAATCTCAAGCATCGTGGGGGCTAAGTCATCCACCAGCGCCCGAAAAGGGGTAAGGATGCTGCGATCGTAAATGAAACGGTGCTCTTCAAACCACGTCTTATCGTTCTCAATCCGCACCTGTTGAAGAAAATCGAGCCCTTCTTGCGCAAATCCCTGAAAGCGTCCCGCCATCTGCCTGCCTCGCTGATTAGTGTTATGACTGGCTTCAGAACTATCGCCAATTCCCACTAAGCGCAACCTGAAATCATGCTCTTTACAGGTGCCTGGCGTCAGCAGGCATCATGCCTAAAATCAGTGGTAGATTCAGTATTGACGTTCCTTTTCTGTATAATGCCCCGTGCCATAATAGATAGACGGGATTTGCATTACTGAGAATGCCAGGCGAATCAGCCGGTTCCGTGGCCGATGTTTGTCAGACCACCTCCTCGTTGAGTTTTATTTAAGGTGCTGAAAACAGAGGTGTAGTGGGGGGCTTGTTAACTATGTCGTTAAGCAAGCCAGAACAGACGGTGTCATTGCGCACTTGACAGCGAAAATACAAACTTAATTAGCCATCATTATGATAATCAAACCAAAAATTCGTGGATTCATCTGTACAACGACCCATCCGACTGGCTGTAAAGTCAACGTGGAAAAACAGATCGCGTACGTTAAGCAAAACGGGAAAATCGAGAATGGCCCTTCCCGCGTTCTGGTGATCGGTGCTTCCACCGGTTACGGCCTTGCGTCCAGAATTTCCGCCGCCTTTGGCAGCGGTGCCGCCACCATCGGCGTATTTTTCGAAAAACCGGGCACGGACAGCAAGCCAGGTTCCGCAGGCTGGTATAACTCTGCCGCCTTCGATGAGGCCGCAAAACGTGAAGGTCTGTATGCCAAAAGCATCAACGGCGACGCGTTCTCCGACGAATGCCGTGATGAAGTAATCAAACTCATCAAAGAAGACCTGGGTCAGATCGACTTAGTCGTTTACTCACTGGCTTCCCCGGTGCGTAAAATGCCGAAAACCGGTGAAATCGTCCGTTCTGCGCTGAAACCAATCGGCGAGGTTTATACCTCTAAAGCGATTGATACCAACAAAGATCAGATCATCACCGCCAGCATTGAGCCGGCAACCGAAGAAGAAGTGCAGAACACCGTTACCGTCATGGGCGGCGAAGACTGGGAACTGTGGATGGGTGCGCTGAGCGAAGCAGGCGTGCTGGCTGACGGCGTGAAAACCGTGGCCTATTCCTACATCGGTACCGACCTGACCTGGCCAATCTACTGGCACGGCGCGCTGGGCAAAGCGAAAGAAGATCTCGACCGCGCGGCGGGTGAACTGCGTAACCAGCTGGCTCCGCTTAACGGTTCCGCGAACGTTGCGGTATTGAAATCTGTTATCACCCAGGCGTCTTCTGCGATTCCGGTGATGCCACTGTACATCTCCATGGTCTTCAAGCTGATGAAAGCGCAGGGGATTCATGAAGGTTGTATTGAGCAGATCAACCGCCTGATGACCACCAGCCTGTACGGCGACAAAGTGGAGCTTGATGACAACCAGCGTATCCGCATGGATGACTGGGAGCTGCGCGAAGACATTCAGCAGGCATGCCGCGATCTGTGGCCGCTGATCACCACCGAAAACCTGGCACAAGAAACTGACTATGCAGGATACAAGCAGGAATTCCTGAATCTGTTCGGTTTTGGCCTGGACGAAGTGGACTACGACGCTGATGTGAACACCGAGGTCGAATTCGACGTGATCACGCTGTAATCTTCTGATTCAGATGTAAAAAAAGGGTTCATGTGAAAACATGAACCCTTTTTTAATGGCGGCCGTTAACCCGCCAGGAAGAAGCGAAACGCCGGATTGTTGGTCTCATCGTGGCAGTCGTAACCAAGCTCATTGAGGCGGGTTTCAAAATCCGGCTCATGGTCGCCCAGTTCGAATGCCGCCAGCACGCGACCATAGTCGGTACCGTGGCTGCGGTAATGGAACAGCGAGATATTCCAGTGCGTACCCAGCGTATGCAGGAATTTCAGCAGCGCGCCAGGCGATTCCGGAAACTCAAAGCTGAAAAGACGCTCGGTGAGAGGTTTAGACGGACGTCCGCCGACCATATAGCGCACGTGCAACTTGGCCATTTCGTCATCAGACAGATCCACCACGCTGTAACCGCCCTCGTTCAGCAGTTGCAGGATCTCTTTACGTTCTTCCAGCCCGCGGCTTAACCGCACGCCGACGAAAATGCAGGCATCTTTGGCATCGGCAAAACGATAGTTGAACTCAGTAACCGAACGGCCGCCCAGCAGCTGGCAGAATTTCAGGAAGCTGCCCTTCTCTTCCGGAATGGTGACCGCCAGCAGTGCTTCGCGTTGTTCACCCAGCTCACAGCGTTCGGAGACATAGCGCAGACCGTGGAAATTCACGTTGGCACCGGAAAGCACGTGCGCCAGGCGTTCACCACGGATCTTGTGCTGGGCGATGTATTTTTTCATCCCCGCCAGCGCCAGCGCGCCAGAGGGTTCAGCCACCGCACGCACGTCTTCAAACAGGTCTTTCATTGCCGCACAGATGGCGTCACTGTCGACCGTCACGATGTCGTCAATGTATTCCTGGCACAGACGGAAGGTCTCATCGCCAATACGTTTGACGGCAACACCTTCGGCAAACAGCCCGACGCGAGGGAGATCCACCGGATGCCCGGCTTCAAGCGCCGCTTTCAGGCAGGCGGAATCTTCGGTTTCAACGGCAATGACTTTGATTTGCGGCATCAGTTGCTTAATAAGCACCGCAACACCCGATGCCAAACCACCGCCGCCAACCGGCACAAACACGCGGTCAATGTGTGCGTCCTGCTGCAGCAGCTCCAGCGCCAGGGTACCTTGCCCGGCAATCACCATCGGATGATCAAACGGCGGCACCCAGGTAAAACCCTGTTGCGCAGACAGCTCAAGCGCTTTGGCTTTGGCTTCGTCAAAATTCGCGCCATGGAGCAGCACTTCTCCACCAAAGCCACGCACGGCATCCACTTTGATATCTGCGGTTGCCGTTGGCATCACGATCAGGGCTTTGACACCCAGACGAGCAGAAGAATAGGCCACGCCCTGGGCATGGTTGCCTGCCGATGCGGTGATCACACCGCGGGCTTTCTGCTCGGCGGTTAACCCCGCCATCATGGCGTAGGCTCCGCGAAGCTTAAAGCTGTGTACCGGCTGACGGTCTTCACGCTTCACCAGCACAACGTTGTCGAGGCGCGAAGAGAGTTTTTCCATTTTCTGCAGGGGGGTTACCTGCACCGCTTCATAGACTGGTGCGCGTAGCACCGCCCTGAGATACTCTGCCCCCTCAGGGGAGCCGGATAGGGGTTGTGAATCTGCCATGATTAGCCACCCAGTTTCGATTTATCACGCACTGCGCCTTTGTCTGCACTGGTTGCCAGGCTGGCGTAAGCACGTAATGCGAAGGAAACCTGACGTTCACGATCTTTCGGCGTCCAGGCTTTGTCACCACGGGCTTCCTGCGCTTCACGACGCGCAGCGATTTCCGCATCGCTCAGTTGCAACTGGATACCGCGATTCGGGATATCGATAGCAATGATGTCGCCATCTTCGATGATCGCAATATTGCCACCGCTGGCCGCTTCCGGAGATACGTGGCCGATAGACAGGCCGGATGTGCCACCGGAGAAACGTCCGTCGGTGATCAACGCACAGGCTTTGCCGAGCCCCATTGATTTCAGGAAAGTCGTTGGGTAGAGCATTTCCTGCATGCCCGGCCCGCCTTTCGGCCCTTCGTAACGGATAACCACAACGTCACCCGCAACCACTTTACCGCCAAGGATCGCGTCCACAGCCGTATCCTGGCTTTCGTATACCTTCGCCGGACCGGTGAATTTGAGGATGCTGTCATCCACGCCTGCGGTTTTTACGATACAGCCGTTTTCGGCGAAGTTGCCGTACAGCACGGCCAGACCGCCATCTTTGCTGTAGGCGTGTTCCAGAGAACGGATGCAGCCCTCAGCGCGATCACCATCCAGCGTATCCCAGCGGCAATCCTGCGAGAACGCCTGAGTGGTACGAATGCCAGCAGGACCGGCGCGGAACATTTTTTTCACCGCCTCATCCTGGGTCAGCATCACATCGTACTGATCCAGCGTTTGCGGCAGGGAAAGACCGAGAACGTTTTTCACGTTACGGTTCAGCAAGCCAGCGCGGTCCAGCTCGCCAAGGATGCCCAGTACGCCGCCCGCGCGGTGCACATCTTCCATATGGTATTTCTGCGTACTCGGCGCCACTTTACACAGCTGCGGCACTTTACGGGACAGCTTGTCGATATCACTCATGGTGAAGTCGATTTCCGCTTCCTGAGCCGCCGCCAGCAGGTGCAGAACGGTGTTGGTGGAACCGCCCATGGCGATGTCCAGCGTCATGGCGTTCTCAAATGCTTCTTTGCACGCGATGTTACGCGGCAGCGCGGAGGCATCATCCTGCTCGTAGTAGCGTTTGGTCAGCTCCACGATGCGCTGGCCCGCGGTGAGGAACAGTTCTTTACGGTCGGCGTGGGTTGCCAGCAGCGAGCCGTTGCCCGGCTGCGACAGGCCCAACGCTTCGGTCAGACAGTTCATCGAGTTGGCGGTGAACATACCGGAGCAGGAACCGCAGGTCGGGCAGGCAGAACGTTCAACCTGCTCGCTCTGAGAGTCGGATACTTTCGGATCCGCGCCCTGAATCATCGCATCAACCAGGTCGAGTTTGATGATTTTGTCAGAAAGCTTGGTTTTGCCGGCTTCCATCGGACCGCCGGAAACGAAGATCACCGGAATATTGAGGCGCAGTGACGCCATCAACATCCCAGGGGTGATTTTGTCACAGTTGGAGATACAGACCATGGCATCGGCGCAGTGGGCATTGACCATGTATTCCACGGAATCGGCGATCAGTTCGCGCGATGGCAGTGAATAAAGCATGCCGCCGTGACCCATGGCGATACCGTCATCGACGGCAATGGTATTGAACTCTTTTGCCACACCGCCGGAGGCTTCAATCTGCTCAGCAACCAGCTTACCGAGATCGCGCAGGTGTACGTGCCCCGGCACGAACTGGGTAAACGAGTTCACGACAGCAATGATCGGCTTACCGAAATCAGCGTCTGTCATCCCGGTGGCGCGCCACAGCGCGCGGGCACCCGCCATATTACGCCCATGGGTGGTGGTGGCGGAACGGTACTTAGGCATGCTTTAGTTACTCCCAGTCTGTCTTTCCCCAGCATACTTCACGCCGCAGGTGCGTTGGCTACCTCGCTCACCCCCGTCACTTACTACAGTAAGCTCCTGGGGATTTGCTGCGTTGTCGCCTTCCTGCAACGTGAATTATTTTGGGGAAATATTAATTTTGTTATTGGTTTACTGAATCCAACCAGCCCCATTTATCTTCGGTTTCACCGGTGAAGAGGCCAAAGAATGCTTGCTGAATACGTTTAGTGACCGGGCCGCAGCGGCCTTCGCCCACCTGAATACCATCAACGCTACGAACCGGCGTGATTTCTGCAGCCGTACCGGACATGAACACTTCGTCAGCCAGATACAGGGATTCGCGGGACAGCGTCTGCTCACGCACTTCCAGGCCCAGATCCTGCGCCAGTTTGATGATGGCATCACGGGTAATACCCGGCAGTGCAGACGAGGTGAACGGCGGAGTAAACAGCACGCCATCTTTCACTTCGAACAAGTTTTCACCCGCACCTTCTGAAATATAGCCGTTCACGTCCAGCGCGATACCTTCCTGGTAGCCATGACGACGCGCTTCGCTACCTACCAACAGGGAAGACAGGTAGTTACCACCTGCTTTTGCTGCAGTCGGGATGGTGTTCGGTGCAACGCGGTTCCAGGAGGAGACCATCGCGTCGATCCCCTGATCCAGCGCTTCTGCGCCAAGGTATGCCCCCCACGGGAAAGCGGCGATGATCACATCCGTGGTGTAACCATCCGGCGGGTTAACGCCCATACCCACGTCACCAACGAATACCAGCGGACGAATATAGGCGCTGGTCAGGTTGTTTTTGCGAATCACCTGACGGCAGGCTTCCATCAGTTCATCAACGCTCTGAGAAACCGGGAAACGATAAATTTTGGCGGAATCACGCAGACGCTGCATATGTTCACGATGACGGAACACCACTGGCCCTTTGTGCGAGTCGTAGCAACGGATGCCTTCAAACACGGAAGTACCGTAGTGCAGTGCGTGGGACATGACGTGTACCTTCGCTTCTCCCCACGGAACCATCTCGCCATTGAACCAAATGTAATCAGCTTTCTTCGTCATTTTAATTCCTTTGCGCTTAGGCGCGGATCTGTTGTGATGATGTTGTACATTGCTGGATATCAACCCGGGCGACGTCGACCAGTTTGCTTAACTGGCTAAACAGTAATTCGACGGGGCGAGGGCTGGCAACGGTCAATTCAATATTTATATTTTGCGCGTCGGTGGCAGCTTCCATGTTCATCGAGCAAACCTGAAAGCCACGGTGGCGCACCACACGCAATACACGTTCTAACGTTTCCGGATTGAAGCGGGCCTGCACAGCGACCTGATGTTGCATCATGATAATTTCTCCAGCATTTCTGCATTACTGGCACCGGGTGGTACCAACGGCCAGACATTCTCAAGCTCGTCGATTGAGACATGAAGCAGGTAAGGCCCCTCGCAGGACAGCATGGTGTCGAGTGCCGCTTCAACCTGGTCTTTACGGGTGATGTGCTGGCCGGGGATGCCGAAGGCGCTGGCCAGAACGAGGAAATCGGGGTTATCGGTAAGGGTCGTTTCGCTATAACGTTCGTTGAAGAATAACTGCTGCCACTGGCGAACCATGCCTAAACGCTGATTGTCCAGTAACACGATTTTCAGCGGTAACTTTTTGCGTTTTACGGTGCCGAGTTCCTGAACATTCATCATGAAGGAACCGTCACCGGAGATACAGATTACCGTATCATTCGGGCGTGCCACCTGCGCCCCAACGGCAGCGGGCAGGCCAAAGCCCATGGTGCCTAAGCCACTGGAGGTGATGAAGTTCTCCGGGCGGGTATAGGTCATATGCTGAGCGGACCACATCTGGTGCTGGCCAACGTCGGTCGTGACCACGCTGTCTGCCGGTTTGCGATCGGACAATTGTTTCAGCAGCAGCGGCGCGTAGATAGATTCGCCCGGATGGTCGTAACGCCAGGCGAACTCTGTAAGCATGTCGGCATTAAACTGACGCCATTCGTTGATTTCCAGTGCCTGCTGCAGCGCTGGCAGCAGTGCATTCAGGTCGCCTTGCAGGCTGACATGGGCCTGGCGCAGTTTGTTCATCTCCGCCGGGTCGATGTCCATATGGATTACTTTGGCATTTGGCGCAAAGGTGTTCAGTTTGCCGGTGACGCGATCGTCAAAACGGGCACCTACGGCGATCAGCAGATCGCACTCCTGCACCGCCAGGTTCGCGGCTTTGGTGCCGTGCATCCCCAGCATGCCGAGATACCATGGATAGCTATCTTCAACCGCACCGAGGCCTTTCAGCGTGCAGGTGACGGGCATTTGAGTAACGGTGAGGAACTCACGCAGCGCCGGAACCGCCTGCGCCATCCCTACGCCACCGCCTACGTACAGCATCGGCTTTTTGGCCTGAGCCAGTATTTGGCTCGCCTGTTCCATTTCCGCATGAGGGAAAGAGAACTCATCTTCAACGGTGGAGAAATGCGGTTCCAAATCGCCGGACGCTAACTGGATGTCTTTAGGAATGTCGACCAGAACGGGGCCAGGACGGCCTGAGTTTGCCACCTGGAACGCTTGCGCCATGATACGCGGCAGCTCTTCCAGGGACTGCACCAGAAAACTGTGCTTGGTGCAGGCCAGCGACAAACCGAGAACGTCCACTTCCTGAAAAGCATCGGTACCAATGAACGGGGCGGCAACCTGACCCGTTATCGCAACGACAGGAACGGAATCTAACAGAGCGTCAGCCAGGCCCGTGATCAGGTTGGTAGCACCCGGACCGGACGTGGCGATACAGACACCGGTTTTCCCTGTCGAGCGCGCATAACCAATTGCTGCCATGGCCGCGCCCTGTTCGTGTCGGCACAACAGGTGTTCCACGCCGCCGTCATACAATGCATCGTAAACCGGCATAATTGCGCCACCCGGATACCCAAAGACCGTATCAACCTGCTGTGCCCGCAACGCATGTACTACCCACTGTGCGCCATTCATAGTTAGTTCCCCGCCGTAAATCGGGAGAAACAGAATTTTGTGCTATTACTCATTCTCTGCTCCTCGTTTATGTTTTTAGGTCATAAAAAAACCCCCGGACCTTTCGGTGCGGGGGTCTTAGTTCGTTAAGGCTTGATTTCTAAGCCTTTCCTCGTCCAAGTGCAGCCCCGCACGGTGGGATAATAATCACCACCACGCTAATCACAATCAGGCTAATCACTCGTAGAAGGGCTGTCATTTTCTGTACGTTCTGGCTTCGTGTTCGAAGGAATACCTAAAGAGTTATCACAGATATGAGACATGACACAAGATTTTTTTATGACATGCTTTTTTATTAGCAAAACAATTTCGATAAAACGCATTGTTTTTTATAAAGAAAAACTTAAATGAAATAATTTCATTTTTTTCGCCAGCGGAACGGCTTTCTGACCCACCCCCGCAACATACGAGGCGAATTCCAGAAATAAAGTGCATCGCCTGCAATCACTCAAAAAGCGTGGAAGCCTGCGCGTAAACCTTCCTTTTCCTGCAAGGCCATCCTCCATTTGGCGCGCATACTTGGCTTTAACAAGGAGGCGTTATGACGTTGTCGGTTATCTACACACGCGCAGCATTGGGGGTTTGTGCGCCGTTAATCACCGTAGAGGTGCACATCAGCAACGGTCTTCCCGGCTTAACTATGGTGGGTCTACCGGAGACAACGGTGAAGGAAGCCCGGGATCGCGTACGCAGCGCAATCATCAATAGCGGCTACGAATTTCCCGCGAAAAAGATCACTATTAATCTGGCACCGGCGGATCTGCCCAAGGAGGGAGGGAGATATGATTTACCTATCGCGATTGCGCTTCTCGCGGCTTCTGAGCAATTGCAGGCTAACCATCTTCATAGGTTTGAGTTCGTCGGCGAATTGGCCCTTACAGGAGCGCTGCGTGGCGTTCCCGGGGCAATATCCAGCGCCATGGAGGCGATCAAGGCAGGCAGGTCCATTATTGTCGCCACGGAGAACGAAGCTGAGGTGAGCCTGACGGGAACAGAGGATTGTTACATTGCCGAGCATCTGCAGGCAGTATGTGCCTTTCTTGAAGGCAAACATGAGTTATCTTCCCCTTCACCGCTTTTCACCAGCAATACTGCGGATTCAACACAACATGATTTAAGTGATGTCATCGGTCAGGAACAAGGTAAGCGTGCGCTGGAGATTACCGCAGCGGGTGGGCATAACTTGCTGCTGATCGGCCCACCGGGCACGGGAAAAACCATGTTGGCCAGCAGGCTTGGTGCATTGTTGCCGCCGCTGAGCAATCAGGAAGCACTGGAAAGCGCGGCAATCCTGAGCCTGGTCAATACCTCCGGATTAATACGCCAGTGGCAACAGAGGCCATTTCGCGCACCTCACCATAGTGCCTCGCTCACGGCGATGGTGGGTGGTGGCGCAATACCTGGGCCAGGGGGAAATCTCGCTGGCACATAACGGTGTGTTGTTTCTCGATGAGCTCCCCGAGTTTGAACGACGGGTACTGGACGCGTTACGTGAACCCATCGAATCAGGGCAAATTCATATTTCCCGTACGCGAGCAAAAGTGACTTACCCTGCCCGTTTTCAACTCATTGCCGCCATGAATCCCAGCCCAACAGGACACTATCAAGGGAACCATAACCGCAGCACACCAGAGCAGACACTGCGCTACCTTGGTCGGTTATCCGGGCCGTTTCTTGATCGCTTTGATTTATCGCTCGAGATCCCTCTCCTTCCACCCGGCATGTTGAGCCAGAAGCAGCATATCAGCGAAAAGAGTAGCGCCGTTCGCACACGCGTGATTGCTGCGCATGAACGGCAGTATCAACGGCAAGGGAAGCTTAACGCGTTACTGGAAAACAGTGAGATGAGGGATTTTTGCGTGCTTACGCAGGCCGATGGGCAGTGGCTGGAAGAAACACTGGTGCGACTTGGTCTCTCGGTAAGAGCCTGGCAACGTTTGTTGAAGGTAGGAAGAACCATTGCCGATCTGGAAGACGCGGAAAGTATTCAGCGAGACCATCTGCAGGAAGCACTCAGCTATCGTGCCATCGACAGATTGCTTATTCACTTGCAGAAAATGTTGGGATAAAAAAGGGGCCGTAGCCCCTGTTTTTTAATCGTCAGATTCCGTGTAGTCCTCATTCCCTTCCATCTGCGGTTTGCCGCCGGACAGGGTATGAAAACGCTTTGGACGCTTAATGCGTGACATATACTTAGACCACACACGTTCTGCTTCAGTATCTGGCTCGCGCTGGCCACGGCATACAGCGACGAAACGGATTTCTTCTTCCGTTGTCGGTTCACGCTTACCGAGATCCAACTCATTAAAAGCATAACCGTGACGCTCAAGCAGTTGAGCTTCTTTGATGGTGAAATCACCATGACGGGAAAACCCGCGCGGATAATGTTTGTTGTCAAAAAAACGATTAGTCGTCGTAAAGCTTTCCGCCATCCTGCACGCTCCTAATTCTTTGGCCGAGCTATTTATGGCGCGGAGTATTAGTTACGCTTGACAGAGTGTAAAACAAAAGATTTAAATCATTACGACAAATAATTTTGCGGAGAAACCTGTGGATACGGAATTGCTAAAAACTTTCCTGGAAGTCAGCCGAACTCGCCACTTTGGGCGTGCCGCTGAAGCACTCTATTTGACACAGTCAGCCGTGAGCTTTCGTATTCGTCAGTTAGAAAACCAGCTTGGGGTGAACCTTTTCACTCGCCATCGCAACAACATACGCCTGACGGCCGCTGGAGAAAAACTTCTTCCTTATGCCGAAACATTGATGAGCACCTGGCAAGCGGCGCGCAAGGATGTTGCTCATACATCGCGACACAATCAGTTTTCTATCGGGGCAAGTGCCTCGCTATGGGAGTGCATGCTCAGTGACTGGCTTGGAAGGCTTTACCAGCTCGAGGAAAGTCTGCAATTTGAAGCACGAATTGCACAGCGACAATCGCTGGTTAAACAGCTACATGAGCGTCAGCTTGATCTCCTGATCACGACAGAAACGCCGAAAATGGACGAATTTAGCAGCCAGTTACTGGGACATTTCACCCTTGGCCTCTACTGCTCGACGCCCGAAAAAGCGAAGTCACAGCTAAATTATCTGCGCCTGGAATGGGGCCCGGATTTTCAGCAGCATGAGTCTGAATTGATTGCCAGCGACGATGTGCCGACATTAACCACCAGTTCCGCAGAGGTCGCTCATCAGCAGCTGACGCTATTAAATGGATGTGCCTGGCTGCCCGTATCCTGGGCTGCACAGAAAGATGGACTGTATGTTGTTTCTGATAGTACGACGCTATCCCGACCGCTATACGCCATCTGGTTACAAAATAGCGATAAGCAAAGTCAGATCCGTGATCTATTGAAAATAAAGGTAATGGAATAAAACTAGCGCATCCTTTACTTTACGGGTGCGTTCGGATCGTTTTCATCGGAAAAAAGCAAAAAAAATCCTTTGCCTAAGCAAAGGATTTTTTCTTTTTCTGGCAGGGGCGGAGAGACTCGAACTCCCAACACCCGGTTTTGGAGACCGGTGCTCTACCAATTGAACTACGCCCCTAAATAGGGTGGCGGAACGGACGGGACTCGAACCCGCGACCCCCTGCGTGACAGGCAGGTATTCTAACCGACTGAACTACCGCTC
>NZ_CBFFRL010000020.1:0-39244 GCF_965644215.1 Phytobacter sp. V69 | reverse complement strand
CTTGCGTTTTCTGGGGGCTTTGCTGCGTGCCATTTTCATGAATCCCTGCGGAAATTAACATACCGCAGAGTATAAAACGGTATGCCGATCATGAATACCATCGGAACCGCGAAGCGGTGACGCTCGCCCTGTAAGGGCGCTAATGTTCATTATGGGGCGCTTACAAATGTGACGCTTACCTTTAAAATTATTCTCATTTATCTGGAATAATAAAACGGCTAACCGACTGTAATTTCTCGATGGTCTCTTCCAGCTCCCTGTCAGGCAACGATTGGTCAATAATCCCCGCACCAGCCTGTAACGCCACTCCACGACCATGCTTATAAAGCGAGCGGAGCACCAGCGCCGCATCCTTTTCACCCTGGCTATTGACCATGAACACGCTGCCGCTATAGGCACCGCGTGAGACCGGCTCCAGCCGCTGAATCGCTTCTATCGCCGGGCGCTTAGGTATCCCCGAAGCAGTTACTGCGGGAAACAGTGCGCCAAAGGCATCCCAGGCATCGAACTCTTTGCGAAGTTGTCCTTTTATCCGAGAGGCCAGATGCTGCACACTGCCGCGCAGTGAGACATGCATAAAATCACTGACGTGGGTTGAATGGTTCTCACATAGGGGGATCAGTTCTTCAATGGCGAGCTTGACGGACACCGCATGCTCAGCAATTTCTTTCGTATCGTTACTGAGAACTTCGCGCAATCGCCGATTTTCGGCCTCGTCAGCGGTAAGTGCTCGCGTGCCGGCCAGTGGTTGAGTGCTGACCGCGCCAGAATCGGAGACTTCAACCACCGTCTCAGGGCTAAACCCAATGAAGTGATCGTTGTTCAATCGGGCAACAAACGAACGTGCCGGGGTATTGAAACGGCGGCCAACGTGATAGCTAGCTAATAAATCGACTTGAGCGGCAAGGGTTATTCGACGAGAAAGAATAATTTTCTGATATTCACCGCGCTGAATTTCTTCCACTGCCAGGGCAACGCGCTGGCAATAGTCGCGCGCATCCTGTTCGCGAATCTGTTTGGCGATTGAAGCTTGCCATTGAGCATCAGGTTCTGGAAACACTGCAACACGATCCGCCGCTTGAACACGCTTCACCAGTTGCGATAAATCTTGATCAGAAGACGCGATCAGTTGTGCTTCCCCCGGCTTTAATTTGATTTGCACATGCGGGATAAAGAGGGCCAGCAGGGGGGGTGCCTTAGGTAAGTGTTTTGGCTGCACATCGTGTATCAGGTGTGAGAACTCGAAATGGCTCACACCATAAGCCTGCCAGTCGCTAAAGGGAATCGCATCCAGCGCCTGTTGCAGATTTGTCTGCCAGCTGCCACCTTGCCAGCTCTTTTCCACGGCGTTGGGCAGGGTAAGTTCAGCACGATCAACATACAGTGAGATTTTTACCTGACTGCCTATTCCAATATCCCAGCATTCGTCGCGCTCATAGGCAATGTGACAATCAGATTCGTTCTTCAGCAAGTGATAAATGACATCGAGCGGGTCAGCCTGCAGGATGAGGGTATGGCTGGACTCACTGCTGTCCAGGGCAAGCATGGCAATATCCGCCAGCTGACGCTTATCGATCTTGCCAACGGCGGTTAATGGCCAACGCTTAACAGGTAATAACTGGTCAGGCAGTTTATTATTGCTGACACCTTGTTGCTGCAGGTAGCCACGTAAATCAGCCAGTGTCAGGTGGGTATCACCCGGTAAACAGGCACAGATACGTTCACCCAGGCGTGCATCCTCAACACCAATTACGACGCAACTTGCCACATCAGGGTGATTAGTGATAAACGACTCAATCTCTGCGCAACCCACCTTTTCACCGGCACGATTAATTTGCTCTTTGAGCCGACCTTCCACGACGAAGTTGCCCGCATCGGTCAGGCGCACCAGGTCACCAGAACGGTAAAAATGATCCGGCGTGAACGCCTGCAGGTTTTGCGCTTCAGCGCGATAATAGCCGCCGATAGTATAGGGGCCGCGGGTAAGAAGTTCACCGGAGACTTCGATTCCTACGGGAAGTCCATCCTGATTCACCACTCTTATTTGGTCCGCATCCGAAATCGGACGACCCTGAGTGTGTAAAATCACGCCATCGCTATCATCAAGCCGTGTGCAACAAATTAGTCCCTCAGCCATACCGAAAACTTGCTGGAGCTGACAGTCAAAGGTGGGTTTGACTTTTGCTGCCAGTTGACTATCCAGCCGTGCTCCCCCTACCTGAATAAATTGCAAACTGGAGAGGTCGCTTTCATCCCATGCCCGACACTCCAGCCACAGGGTGACAAGCGGTGGTACCAGTGCAGTGAAAGTGACTTTCTCCCGCTCAATAAGAGGGAACACTTCATCACAGCCTGAGGTTTGCGCCAGCACCACTTTGCCGCCTGAGAATAGCGTGCCCAGCACTCCCGGGCAGGAGAGGGTGAAGTTGTGTGCCACAGCCAATGTCGCCAGATACACACTTTGGCTGGAAAGCTGGCAGATCTCCGCCATGCGACGTGCGTTGTAAAAGTAATCGGCGTGCGTGCGTGGTATCAATTTGGGCGTACCGGTGCTGCCACCAGAAAGGAGGAGGAGGGCAATATCTTCTGCATGCGGTGCAGGAAAAGGCTGGGGCTCGGACTGAAACGCTGTCATCACTGAGTCTGCATCGTCATGGATATTCACCTGCCAGCGTTGCATACCGGGATGTTTAACTGCCATATCCGATGCCAATGTTTGATAGTCATGCCCAAGATAGTGATGAGGATAAAACCAGGCTTTGGGTTCTGCCAGTTGACTCAAGGCATCAATGTCTGCCGCTTTCTGGCCAGGCATGGCAAGAATCGGGCGTGCGCCGAGATGGAACAGAGCGAACAGTGTTGCCACGAGGCCAATACAGTTTGGCAACTGCAGCAACACATTATCTTGTGAGCGAATCCCACGCGCGGCTAATCCCGCAGCAAGTCTGTCGGCCAGATTATCCAGCCCTGCGTAACTCAGATGCTGCTTTCCTGCCACCAGTGCGATGCTGGTGGGTTGCCGAATTGCCCACTGGCGTAACTGTTCGCCCAGTGGTTGATCGACCCAATAGTCATTTTGTCGATAGTGTTCACGCTCACTGTCACTCCAGGCGCTGTAACGCTGACGTTCGTTCATCATCTTTCTCCTTACCGAAAAAGGATTGCCGACTACTGGCCGGCAATTACATCAAAAGTCCCAGCTAAATTTGGCAATCACCTGACGGCCTGCACCCCAGAAACAGCCTGTGTCGGTGGAATAGCAACCCGCGACAACTTTGCGGTCCAGCAGGTTTTGTGCTGTCAGTTGCACTTTGCCAGCGCGTAAAGAAGGATCGAGTTTGCCGAGCTCATAACGAATTGAAGCATCCATCAGGCCATAACCCCCGGTGTTAAACTGATTGTCCATGGTCCCTCCTTTGGTGCCGCCGCTGAAACGCCCCCCCACAGCGATGCCTAAACCCTCAACCTCTGTGCCTGCTGGCGCCTGCCAGTCCAGCCATAGCGCACCAAATGTCCGTGGTACGCGCAGTGGGGTTTTGCCTTCGCGGCCTTGAGTGTCCTGGGTGTACTTCACCTGCTGCAGTGTGTAGCTACCGATCACACTGAACTGTTCGGTTAAGGCGCCCCGTGCCTCCAGCTCCAGCCCGCGTGCACGAATTTTTCCGCCCTGGGTCTGGAAAGCGGAATTCGCCGGATCAGTGCTCAGGCTCCTGTCCTGTGTCAGGTTGTACACAGCGGCAGAAATAAGGGTCGTGGTGCCCGGTGGCTGATACTTCACGCCAAACTCATAGAGTTCGCCGCGACTGGGTTTAAAGGGTTGTTGATCGCGAGAAAGACCGGCAACCGGCTGGAAAGATTGCGCCCAGGTGAAATAAGGCGAGATGCCATTGTTAAACAGATAATTCAGGCCAACACGTCCCGTGGTGGCCTGATCGTGTTGCTCGTAATTCTGACCGTAGAGAAAATCTTTATTGATGATTTTGCTCCAGTCGTGGCGGATACCCACCGTGGTACGCCACTGCTGCCAGGCAATCTGGTCCTGCAGATAGACGCCCGTTTGCGTGGATGAAACGCGGCTATCCTGCCACAGCGCGGTTGGGCCAAATTCGGCGACACCATAGTCAGGATGATAAATATCAAGAGATGACACGCTGCCACTACCGTAGTAAGTATGGCCGCGCATATGGTCAACGCCCACACCCGTCAGTAACTCATGACTCAATGCACCGGTATCGAAAAAACCGTGGATCTGATTATCAAAATTGAGTGTGTTGTAATGCTCGTCAGAGACTGCGGTGTTGCGGCTAATGGTGCGCATATCGTTGTTCAGACCTGACATGATCACTGCATCATAATTGGACGTTTCGCCGAAATAGCGGCCTTTTAAGACCGTGGACCAGTCTTCGCTGAAATTATGGGTGTAGCTGTAGCCCACGGTTGATTGTTTACGACTAAAGGTGTTGTGGTTTGGCTCACCCGGGTAAGCATCCCGCGGCAGTTTGCCATTTGGGTTGGTGAACACCGTGCCATAGGCAGGCAAAGAAGTGATCACCCCCAAATCCGGGTCGTACTGAAAGCGTGAGTAAAGCGTAAGACTGTTGTTGTCATCAGGATTAAAGGTGATGGAGGGGGCCAGCGCATAGCCTTTGAGTTTCGAGCCCTGCTGCATGCCGTCGGCGAGATGGCCGGTGGCGACGAAGCGATAGAGTACGCTTCCGCTGTCATTCACTGCTCCACCAAAGTCCAGGCCGACCCGTCCGTAATTCTGCGTACCACCTTCAACTTCTACATGACGAATCGTTTCACGCGTCGGCAATTTGCTGGTGAGAGCAATGACACCGCCGGGATTTGATAACCCATACAGCACGGACGCGGGTCCGCGTAAGACATCGATCTGTTCCAGAAGGAAAGGGTCGACCTGCTGCACTCCATAGAGCAGGCCATTGGTATTGCGTAAACCATCCTGAAACACATCGGAATAGCCAGTGTCGCTGTAATTAAACCCGCGAATAGTGAACTGATCAAATGCGGTTACGCCGCCCCATTGCTCGGCCGCCACGCCTGGCGTGTAGCGCAGTGCTTCGTTCAGGCTGCGTGAGTTTTGGTCATTCATCTGCTGACGGGTGATCACTGACACTGATTGCGGTGTTTCCACCAGCGGTGTCGTGGTTTTAGTTGCGCTGCTGCTTTCCTTTGCCGAAAGCCTGCTTCCGTGTGACACCTCATCCTGTGCTATCACTGTTATGGTCGAATTATTTTGCTGCGCCCAGGCACTTTGCAGCGCGAGGGTGAATAATGAAAGTGAAAGGCCCGTTACTGCGCGTTGTGTGATTTTTTTTCCTGCCAAATACGAAGCGGTGCGTTCCATAACAATCCTCTGCCTGAAAATAATAAAAGGTTTTCTTAATGCCTATTGTGAGAATGATTATCAATAGCACTAGTGGTGATGTAATGATATAACATATGACATGGTCATTAATGAAGCGGAAATTTAATGATTTCGTTAAGGGAGAGGCGGGGATATGAACCAGAGTTTAACCAGAAGAACACTGATAAAAACAATGGGTATTGGCGCGGGTATCGCGCTCAGCAATGGTTTTTTACCGCTGGCATGGGCAGATGAACCCAAGCCGCGGAGAGGTGGAATACTGCGTGCCGCGTTCGCAGGTTCCAGCAGTGATTCAACCGACGTGTTACGAGCCACCAACAGTAATATCGACTATGTACGCGCACGATTAGTGTGGGATTCATTAGCGGAAGTAGACAATCAACGCATCGTATGGCGCCTGATGGAATCTGCAGATCCTAATCACGATGCGACACGCTGGACCGTAAAACTTCGGCAGGGCGTCACATTCAGTGATGGTCGTCAACTCACAAGCAAAGATGTGATGTTCAGCCTGCGTACCTGGATGAGCCAGCCGGGTAGCCAAAGTGGCTGGCTGAAGCCGCTCGATCTGACGGCATCACGTCTTGAGGATGATCGCACACTGACATTGCAGTTGCACAAACCGGTGGGTTCATTTGATTTATTATTGGCGCAGTCAATCTTTATTTTTCCAGAAAATACGCAGGACTTTACTGCGGCAGTGGGGAGTGGACCTTACATACTCAAATCCTGGTCACAGGATAAAAGTGTGTTGCAGGCGCGTTCAGACTATTGGGATGCGGCAAACGGTGGTCCGTGGCTGGATGAGATTCAACTCTACAGCGTCGGTGACACCACTGCACGTCTCAACGGTTTGAAAACGGGGCAGTTTGATTATGTGGGGGGGATGGCGCTACTCACCGCGCGATCAGAGCAAGCTAATCCGGCAGTGAAACTGTGGCACTCTCCGAAATCGGAGATGAGCAATCTGGCATTTAGTATGAATCTCAGTAAGGCGCCCTTTAATCACGCCGCGGTTGTCGAAGCGCTGAAATATGCGATTGACCGGGAAACGATGGTACGCGCAGTGACCATGGGATTAGGCGAAGTCGCAAATGATGCCCTGGGCGCGGGGCAACCGTGGTTTAATGGGGAATTGCCGACCCGCCATTACGATCCTGAACGTGCCCGTGCGCTGTTCCAGAAGGCAGGCATAGCCTCTGTTGCCGCAAAGATACGCACCAGCGACTACGAATACGGTACGGCCGAAAGCGCTACATTACTGCTACGCCAGGTAAAAGGGACGGGATTTGATCTGCAACTGGACCGCGTTCCCGCTGCCGATTACTACAGCGATTTTAATCTGCTGCTGAATACACCATTACAAACCAATCTTTATCGCCCGATGCCGCTGCCCGTTGCGTTGCCATTCTATTATGGCCATGCGGCTCCCTGGTCATTCACCGGCCCGGCTACGCCGCAACTTGACGATCTGATGAATGCGATGCAGGCAGCACGCGGTGATGCGTTGCGCCAGCGTGTTGCTGATGTCCAGCACTACCTGTGGCAGCATGGCGGTGACGCGATCTTTGCGCGAATTCCGTCTATTGCCGCTTCTGCACCAGGTGTGTTTGGCGTCAAAGCGGCTGGCTTCTTTGACTATCCGCTGCTGCGTGATGCCTGGCTGCGTTCAGCATGAAGTGTCAGGTTTTAATTAAGCGCCTGCTATGGCGTGCATCGCAGGCGGTTTTCACCTTGTGGCTTCTTTCGGTGATGATCTTTTGTGCCATGTCGCTGGTTAAAGGTGATGCTGCCAGCCAGCGTCTGGCGGGGACGGGGAGTCGCGAGCAGGTGACGGCGTTACGCGCGCAACTGGGTCTTGATCAGCCTTTAGCTGCACGCTATCTGCAGTGGGCCAAGGGTGTCATGCACGGTGACTGGGGGACCAGCTACTTAAACGGGCGATCCGTAAGTACGCTCATTCGCGAGCGTGGGGGGAGCTCACTGGCATTAGGGGCCAGCGCCAGCGTGTTGCTGGTGGTGATCTCCCTGGGCTTAGGCATCTATTGTGGGCTTCATTCAGGCAGTGTCATCGACAGAGGCATCAGTCTTCTTTCCCTGGGATTCGCGGCGTTACCGGAATTTGTGACGGGCACACTGTTGGTAATGGTGTTTTCGTTAACGCTTCACTGGTTGCCTGCGCTTTCGCTTCTCTCCCCGGGCCAGTCGTTGTGGTCACAGTGGTCACTGTTTATTTTGCCAATAATGACACTGCTCAGTGTCGCGTTAGCGCAGAACATCAAACTGGTCCGCCTTGGTGTTATGCGTGCTTCTCAGTCTCCAGCCTGTGAATGCGCCCGGATGAATGGAATAGCGGAATACCGCGTGGTATTGCACTGGATCCTGCCCGAAGCATTAGGCCACTGTTTACCGGTCCTGGCACGTTACATCACTTATCTGTTTGCTGGCGCACTGGTTGCAGAAACACTGTTTGGCTGGCCAGGCCTGGCAGCGGCACTTCTTAATGCCACGCTATCGCGCGATACGCCGGTGGTGATGGGCATCTCGATGGTGATGTGTACACTGACGGTGCTACTGAATCTCCTCGCGGATAGTTTGACCGGGCTGCTTAACCCCGCTGCTTTCCGGGGAGGGCGCGATGCGTAAACGGCCATATGCAGGATTCGTCTTCTTCAGCCTGATGGCATTCATCGGTCTTATCGGCCCCTGGCTGGCACCTTATGCGATCGATGAGATACGTGATATGCCCTTTGCTTCGCCAAATTCAGCGGCGTGGATGGGGACAGATTATCTCGGCGCAGACGTCTTCAGCCGCCTGCTCAGCGGTGGTCAACAACTCTTATTGCTGGCCTGCCTGAGCGTATTACTGGCCTGGCTGATTGGCGGACTGATGGGGATGCTTGCGGCGTTGAAAGGACGCTGGATTGAACGGATGTTGTTGTTGCTGGCTGACATCCTGCTCAGTATTCCGGGGCTGCTGTTACTGACACTGGTGGTCACCGTTAGCGGGCGCGGTTATACGGCCGCAGTGGTTGCGGCGATATTGGTGATGGTGCCCGATATTTTCCGTCTGGTTCGTGCCGCGACGTTGCAACAATTACAGCAAGATTACGTCGACATGGCGCGCTGTCGGGGGGAGTCACTGGCAGCGATTCTCTTTCGGGAGATCATGCCTAACCTGTTACCCCTGCTCAGTGCAGATGTTGGCCTTCGCCTGCTGGCAGCCATTTTCATTTTGGCCACCGCCAGTTTCCTTGGGCTGGCGGCGCAACAACCCCTGGCTGACTGGGGGCTGATGATCATGGAGAACCGTCAGGGGTTATCGTTTCAACCCTGGGCAACCCTCGCGCCGATCTTTGCTATCCTGCTGCTGCTTATTCCTCTGAACCTGAGTCTGGATGGATTGTTTGTTTATGCGCGCAGAAGATATGCGCCTCCGGTGGCTTCGTTTTCGCACGCACAAAGCATTGCCGATAGTAGGCTAAATATTCAACAGCTTAGCGTGGAACTTCCTGAACAGACGTTGATCAATACCGTTTCGCTGCAGATAAAAAGGGGGGAAATTGCGGCGCTGGTTGGTACTTCAGGCAGTGGTAAAAGTACTTTGCTGCGTGCGGCACTGGGGCACTTTCCTGACGCCACAACTGCCATTCGCGGTGAGGTATGGCTCGCGGGGCAGTCGCTCTTTTCAATCAATGCCCGAGCATTGAGAAAGCTGCGTGCCCGGCACGTTGGCTTTGTACCGCAAGATCCCCGTCTGAGCATGGTACCTTCGCAAACGCTGGGCACGTATTTACGATGGATGGCCGCGCGTCGCGGACTCACAGATGCTCAACGCGATCAGCAGGTGACGTCTCATTTCCGTCAACTGGGGCTGCCCGATGATGCGGCTTTTTTGCGGCGTTATCCACATCAAATCTCTGGCGGACAACTGCAACGCGTGATGGCAGTGGCTGCTATGCTTGGCTATCCTGGCTTGCTACTGATGGATGAGCCGACCAGCGCGCTGGATGGATTGAGTACCCAGGCGGTGATGCACTGGATCGCCTCCACTGCGCGCGCGCATCAGATGAGCGTGCTGTTTGTAGCACACGATTTACCACAGGCGAGTCAGATAGCCGACCGGATTCTGGTGATGTCAGAGGGGGAAGTGGTTGAACAACAATCCACTCAGGCATTTTTGCGCACACCTGGTACCCAGGCCGGTCAGCGCCTGCTCAATGCCTGGTTGCCTTGCCCCATCCCTGAGCAGGAAGCCTCCTCTGCTCAGGTCGTCCTGAGTGCTGAGGCCGTAGGGGCTGCTTATGGCGGACGCACTGCACTGACCTCAGTACAGTTTTCTCTGAGACGTGGTGAGACACTGACCATTGCGGGCCGATCCGGCGGCGGTAAAACCACTCTTATGCGCATTCTGGCAGGTTTACAACCCGATGCCACCGGCACCTTAAGTCTGCATAACATGCCGCTGCCTCTCAACATTCATCAACGCAGCCCGTCGCAAAAATGGCAGCTGCAATATGTCGCACAGAATCCCGCCAGCTCCCTGAATGCTTTCTATAGCGTGCGTGCGCTGCTGCGCCGCCCTCTGCGTCTCAGCGATCCTACATTAAGTGCTGAACAGTGTGAACAGAGGGTCATCAGCGTGATGGCGCAGGTCGGGCTTGAGGCCCATTTGCTTACTCGAAAACCGTCGCAACTCTCCGGCGGTCAGCAGCAGCGTGTGGCACTTGCAAGAGCATTAATTACCCGCCCTGACGTGTTGTTGTGTGATGAAGTGACCAGCGCCGTAGATGGGCCGACGCGTATGGGGCTGGCCCTGCTGTTGCAAAAGTTGCAACAGCAGCAGGGTATCGCTCTGTTAATGGTCACTCATGATTTGACCCTTCCAGTACAGTTGGGTGGTTTACTCATGGTGGTCGAGCACGGGCGGGTTGTCGAACAGGGGCGCGTTTCCGAATTGCTTGCACGGCCCACGCATTCCGTGACATCCCGGCTCATTTCAGCAGTGCAACTCACAGAGGAGACAACGCGTTGACTTCCCCCTGGATACGAACATTAAGCGGATACATTAAGCCTGAGTTGCAACTGTTTTGTCTGCCGCATGCGGGCGGCAACGCTGGTCTCTATCGCGGCTGGCGTGAACATCTTCCGCCGGAAATTGAATTGAATGTGATCTGCTATCCCGGTCGTCTGGAGCGTTGGCAGCATCCCATCCCCGCGACAATGCCGGAGCTGGTGGGGGAAGTCTCGCGGGCTATTGCTCCGCATCTTGGCGAGAACTGGGCTATTTTCGGCCACAGTATGGGAGCCGTTGTCGCGCATGAAACGGTTCTGGCATTGAAATGCGATGATTTACCTCCACCGCAACTGTTGGCGGTGTCCGCCCGTGAGGCGCCGCAGTTTCATCAGCCCGGCCTTTTACATCAACAGGATGATGAAGCACTGTGCCGTGAGTTACTGCGCCTGGACGGCACCGATCCCGTGTTGTTGACCCTACCCGAGATGCGCGAACTCATTCTGCCCACGATGCGGGCGGATTATGCGTTGCTTGAGCAGTGGCAACTGAGTTCTAGACAACTGCTGTCATGTCCCATCGCCGCCTTCATGGGCAGCGAAGATCCGGAACTTGATCAGCAGCAGGCGGAAGAATGGGCAAGCTGGACAACAGCCAGTTTCACCCTGGACTGTTTTTGCGGTGGACATTTTTACTTCAGGGAACACCTACAGCCACTTCTTTCACGATTACTGGCACGCTTAAGTGAGGTTCAGACACTGTCCTGAGTCTGTTCCGGCTGTGGTTGTACCGGACGAATCAACCACAGTGCCGCCAGACCAGCGAGGGCGCTTGCAACGGCGGCAACGCGGAATGAGAGGTTTAATCCATCTACCCATGCCCGCAAGGCCCGTTGCTGCAATTCGGGCACGGCATTCAGCACATCAAACTGCGCGCTGCTGATGGCCTGAAGGGCTGAGGCAGGCTGACTGATACCAGTGGCGCTTAACAGGGAGAACGGCAAAGCTTGCTGGATCACATGGTTGAGTAACAGTCCAAACAACGCGATACCCACGGCAGTACCGAGCGGGAAGAACGTATTTGCAGTGCCCGATGCAGCGCCAGCCTGATGTGCAGGAACAACACTAACAGCGAGATCCATCAGATGCGGCATGGTTAATCCAGCACCGATACCCAGCATCAACAGCAGCGGAAGGATCACCAGCCAGTCGCTGTGGATTTGCACATGGCTACTGAGGGTCAGACCGAGAGCCACAATGAACATGCCAATTGCCAGCACTATGCGGACTGGAATCAGTCTTGAAAGCGGACCACTTAATCCGGCGGCGACCACCATCGCCAGTGACTGACTCAAAAGAATCAAACCGGTGTGCCACGCCGAATAGTGCAACAGGCCGCTCAGCCAAAGCGTAATAAACGGCAGCAAGCCAAAACTGAAAATGCGGCCTGCAAAGCTGAGCAGGATTGCCGCCAGGAACATAGGGATGCGAAACAAACGTAAATGCAGCAGGGCGCGATCGCCCCGCTGAGCCTCAATCCATAAAAACAATAAAGCCGAAGCGATCCCGATGAGCAGTGCGAGGCGGACAAAGGGAGTGGCATCAGATGAAAAGTTGAGTACGGCGTAGTTGAGGCTAAACAGGCTGAGAGTGACGAAAACCGCGCCAGCAACATCGACAGGATAACGCGGTGCGGGTACGGGTTTTTCATCAACATGGCGCAGGGTGAGAAAAATGATCAGTAATCCGGCGGGGATGTTGATGGCAAACAGCCATGGCCAACTGGCCCATTGGATGAGTATGCCGCCAATCAGGGGGCCAGTTGCTGCTGACACGGCTCCCCCTGCGGCAAATAATCCCACCGCGCTGGTGCGAATCTTGGGTGATTCACCCTCACAGGCACTGGCAATCAGTGCCAGCGCAGTCCCCAATACCATGGCACCGCCAGCGCCCTGGAGTATACGGGCAACGATCAACGCATTGATGGTAGGTGCCAGTGCGCAGCCCAGTGAAGCCAAAACAAATAATCCATTACCACACAAAAATATCGGGCGCCGACCCAGCCGGTCGGAGATGGCGCCAGCCAGCAATAACAAGGCAGCAAAGCTCAGGGTATATCCATTAATTACCCACTGTAACTGTGCGAGATTAGTAAGGAAACCTTCACCTATTTTTGGTAGCGCAATATTCACGACTGTGATGTCCATCGTCATGATAGCAGCACTCAATGCGGCCACCAGTGTGGTCCATCTACGATTTTTTGCCTGTTCTTCATTCATTAACATGCCGTTATTCCTTGTTTTCATCCCGTCATTTACAAATTGTATTAAAAAACAATCATGATAATGATTATCATTTATATTTTTATTTAGTAACGTTATAACATATAAATATTTGCGGCAATACGTTAAGCCAACCCTGCGATATAAATTTTTTTAATGGCTTTATGATGTAATTGAGAGAAGGACAAGGACTATGGCAAGTACCCTTCAGCACAAAATATGCACAGATATGGCCCCCTTTCTCCCCGGCATATTGCCGGATCGACTCGCTAATGACTGCGACCTGATCGGCCTCGGGCTCGACTCACTGGCGATGATGAAACTGGCCGCTATGTGGCGTCGTCAAGGTTACGATGTGTCGTTTGCCCGCTTGATTGAACAGCCACGCCTGGATGCCTGGCTGGCTTTGATGACGAAACAAACACCACCCGCGGAGCAGGAAAAAAAGGCAGTGTTGCCAGGCACAGATGAAAACGAACCTTTCCCTCTGGCGCTCATGCAGCATGCATACTGGGTGGGACGCGACAGTGCTCAGCATCTGGGGGGCGTTGCTGCGCATTTCTACCATGAGTTCGATCTACCGCAACTGGATGTTGCACGCCTGGAAAATGCGGTACATCAGTTGATTGCCCGTCACGGTATGCTAAGGGTGGCCATTCTGGAGGAGGGGCAGCAGCAGGTTCTTGAACACGCGAAGTGGCCCGGGCTTAGGGAATATGATTTACGCCAGGAGAAAGCAGATACCGCCACCCTGCGAATGGAGGCGATTCGCGCCGCGCTGTCACATCGCCAGCTAAATATTGCACAAGGCGAGGTGTTTGATGTGCGTGTGACGCATAAGCCCGCCGCCCTCGGTGGTGGTTGCCGCCTGCATTTTAATCTCGATATGATCGCGGCGGATGCCATGAGCCTGCGCGTTCTGTTGGACGATCTGGCGAGGCTCTATCTGGAGCCGCAACAGCCGCTGCCTGTGCTGGATCTCTCGTATTGCCAGTATCAACAACTACGCCACGCCTGGCTGCAGGAACCGCAGCAGCAGGCGCGCTACGCACAAAACAAGCAGTGGTGGCTGGAGCGTTTAGCCGATTTGCCTGGCGCACCGATGTTACCCAGCGTTGGGTTAAACCCGGACAATGCGCAGCAGACGGTGGTCCGTCGCCATCGCTGGTTTGATGCCAGGGCCCGTCAACAGCTGGAGGCCAGTGCGCGTGAACATCAACTGACCTTGCCGATGATGATTGCCGCTGCGTTTGCCGAAGTGCTGACCCAGTTCAGTGACGACGAAGATTTCATTCTTAACCTGCCGTTGTTCAATCGTGAACCCCTGCACACCAGCGTACCTGCGCTGGTGGGAGATTTCACTTCGTCAGTGTTGCTGGAATGGCGGGGCAGCAAACCTGGCAGTTTCCTGGAACGCGCGCAGCGCCTGCAACAGCAGTTCCGTCAGGATGCGGCACATGCCTGTTTTTCCGGAGTAGAAGTGCTGCGTGAAGCGGCACGCGTGCGCGGTCAGCAGCAGTTTGCTCCCGTGGTATTTACCAGCGCTTTGGGACTGGGAGAGCTGTTCAGCGAACGCGTCCAGCAGGCCTTTGGGCAGCCCGGCTGGATTGTTTCACAGGGGCCACAGGTGTGGCTGGATGCGCAAATTACCGAGTTAAATCAAGGTATTCTGGTGAACTGGGATGCGCGTGAGTCCCGTTTCCCAGCGGGCATGCTTGATTTGATGTTCAATCAATTTACAGGGCTGATTGAGGCACTCATCGCCAGTGAGCAGGCGTGGCAACAGCCGGTGCAGAGTGCGTTACCCTCACCACAACAGGTCGTACGCCAGCGGGCGAATGCCACCGATGCCCCTTTACCTGAGAGCGATTTGCACAGCGCTTTCTTTCGTCTGGCACAGCTGCAGCCGGAAGCTCCCGCGTTGTTTGGACCCCATCAGGTGCTCAGTTATGGTGAGTTGGCTGAACGTGCACGCCGCCTGGCGACGCATCTGCTCAATCAGGGCGTGCAGCCAGGGGAACTGGTGGCGATCGCTTTGCCCAAAGGACCGGAGCAGATCATTGCGGTGTTGGGAGTACTTGCCAGCGGTGCTGCGTGGCTACCGCTCAACCACCTGCAACCGGAGCAGCGCATTAAAGCCATCCTGCAAAACGCCGGGGTGAAACAGGTTATTGACCAACTACCGGATGAAGATTCGCGGCTCCCTCTGGCGGAAGTCACTCACAGCGATCCGCAGCATCTGGCTTACGTTATTTACACCTCTGGCTCAACCGGCACGCCGAAAGGGGTGGAGATCAGCCATCTGGCAGCTAAAAACACCATCGACGATCTTAACCGCCGCTATCCACTGGGCGATCGCATGCGCACTCTGGCGGTGTCGGCGCTGAGCTTTGACCTGGCGGTGTACGATATCTTCGCGCCGCTGTCAGTGGGTGGGGCGGTGGTATGCATTGAGGATGAGAGCTGGCGCGACGCGCAGCGCTGGGTGACGTTGATACGGCAGCATCAGGTCAGCGTACTGAACTGTGTGCCCGCCATTGCGGAGATGACGTTCACCAGTGCCGCTGCGGATAACCTGACGTTACCACTCAGGATTGTGCTGCTGGGCGGCGACTGGGTCCCGCTTGATCTGCCGAAGAAGTTACGCATAGTCGCTGAGCAGTGTCGCTGTATTGCGCTGGGCGGCACGACTGAAACGGCGATCCACTCGACGGTTCAGGAGATCACCACTGTGCCGGCTGAATGGCGCTCGGTGCCTTACGGATATCCGCTTAACAACGTTCGTTGCCGTGTCGTGGACAGCCTGGGCCGGGATCGCTGTGACTGGGTCAGCGGTGAACTGTGGATTGGCGGCGCAGGCGTTGCGCTGGGCTATCGCCACGATCCCGAGCGTACCGCCGACCGTTTTGTCGTAGAGAACGGTGAACGCTGGTATCGCAGCGGCGACTTAGCACGCTACCACCCCAGTGGCTCTCTGGAGTTTCTGGGGCGGCGCGATCATCAGGTGAAAGTGCGGGGCTACCGTATTGAGCTGGGCGAAATTGAATCCGCGCTGATTTCCCACCCAGGCGTGGCACGCGGCATTGTTCTGCTCGATGATGAACAACATCTGGTGGCGGCCTATACCAGCCAGCAGCCGGTGGAGAGTGCGGCGCTGCGTCAGCATCTGCAACGTTATCTGCCGCAGGAAATGGTACCGGAACGACTGGTGGCACTGTTTGAACTTCCGCTCAGCCACAACGGCAAAATTGATCGCAATTTACTGCGACAGTTACTGGCCGACCTTACACCGGAAACGGCCCATACCTATGAGGTTGCCTTGCCAGGTGTAGAACAACAGGTGGCTTCGATCTGGCATAAAACACTCGGTATATTACCGGGTCGTCAGGATAATTTCTTCATGGCAGGCGGTGACTCACTGCTGGCTACCCGTGCCGTGGCAGAACTTCGTCGCCAGGGATTTAGCGATGTTACCCTTTCAAAACTCTTTGCTCATCCGGTATTGGCAGATTTCTGCCAGACATTGAGCGGCAATCAACCGACAACCGCCACGCCTGCCATCGTTCATGATGCTAACGGGCGTTACGATACCTTCCCGCTGACGGATGTGCAGCAGGCTTACCTGTTTGGCCGGGAAAATGAGTTTGCGCTGGGCGGCATTGGCTGTACGTTCTATCGTGAATTTGAGGTTAATCATCTGGATCTCGCACAACTGGAACGCGCGGTGAACCAGTTGATTGTGCGCCATGACATGCTGCGGGCGGTATTCAGTAACGGCCAGCAGCAGGTTCAAAAAGAGGTGCCGCACTATCAGATCCCGCTGTTCAACCAGCCGGGTGAAGATAACATTGGTCTGCAACGCGCAGAATATGCCTCACACAGCTTCGATCCGCAGCACTGGCCGCTCTTTAGCGTCAGCGTGGCGCAGCGGGGTGAAGCGTATCGAGTGGCAATTGCTATCGACAACCTGATCCTTGATGCGCTCAGTATCCTGTTGTTCTATCAGGAACTGGACGCGCTCTATCATCAGCGTTCGTTGCCGACCGTCCCCGCTGTTCAGTTCCGTGATGCGCTACTGGCACGCCTGCCACAGCAGGCGCAACGTGAGGCTGCCTGGGACTGGTGGCGGCCACGTCTCGACCACCTGCCGCTGGCTCCGCAGTTGCCGCTGGCCCGGCAACCTGAAGCGATATCGGTACCGAAGTTTACCCGCCGTGAGTACTGGCTGGGTTCTGAGCGCTGGCAGCAGCTGATGCGAAAAGCCCGCCAACACGGTGTAACACCTTCAGCGGTGATGCTCAACGCATTTGCGACAGTATTGCGGCGCTGGAGCCATCAGCCGGACTTTACCCTCAATTTAACCTTGTTTGATCGTCCTGAAGGCCACGATGATATGACCCGCGTGATGGGTGATTTCACTTCGCTGGTTTTGGTGCCGTGTCGTCATGCCGACGGCGGCTGGCTGGATGAAGTTTGCCAGGTACAACGCGATATGTGGGGCGCGCTGGATCACCGTGCGCTATCAGCCGTTGAGGTACTCCGTGAACTGGCTCGTCTGCATCAGGCGCCTGAACTGGTGATGCCGGTGGTGTTTACCAGCGCTTTGGGAATTAGCGCAGAACCGGAGCAGGGCATCTTCAGTCAACCTGTTTATGGGCTGTCACAAACGCCGCAGGTCTGGCTGGATCACCAGTTAACCGAGCTGGCAGGCGGTGTCTCGCTGGTCTGGGATGCGGTAGATGCTCTGTTCCCGGCGGGTATGCTGGATGCGATGTTCACCGCCTATCAGCAGCTCATCCATCATTTATGTGACCATAACTGGCTGCAGTCGCTTCCCGACCTCTTGCCTGTGCCCCAGCGTCAGGTGCGAGAGGCAATCACTGCCGCTGCACATCACCCCTATGTAGCGGAAACATTGCATCACGCTTTTTTCCAGCAGGCCAGTCAGACACCGCAGCAGGTGGCGTTGATTTGGATGCAGGAGCAGCAAGACTGTCAGCTTTCTTATGCTGAGCTGGCACAGCAGGCGCTGAAACTGGCGCACTGGTTGCAACTGCAGGGGACGCTGGCAGGCGATAGGGTGGCGATTTCACTGCCGAAAGGCCCGCAGCAGGTGATCGCGGTGCTGGGGGTGTTGGCTGCGGGGGCCAGTTGGGTACCGATTGGTATCGATCAGCCACAGGCACGCAAACAGGCGATTTTGCAACGGGCTGACGTACGGCTGGTGCTCGATCAGGACACGCCCTTGACCGGCGATCAGGCCGTACAGACGGAAGTCGCGGCATTGACTCATCCGGTAGCAATCTCCCCCCAACAGCTGGCGTATGTCATCTTCACATCTGGCTCGACCGGAGAACCTAAAGGCGTTGAGATGTGCCACGCCGCCAGCCATAACACGGTGCACGATTTGCGCCAGCGACTGGCGATACAGCCGCGGGACCGCATTCTGGCGCTCTCGGCACTCGATTTTGATCTTTCGGTATTTGATCTGTTTGCGCCGTTAGGCTGCGGAGCTGCGCTGGTGATGGTGGATGAGGAGTACCGTCGCGATGCAGCTCACTGGATACACTTAATGCAAACTCATGGGGTCACCCTGTGGAATTCGGTGCCAGCGCTGCTGGAGATGCTGCTGACGGCTGCGCAGAACGTCATGTTGCCTGTGCTGCGGGCGTCGTTGATTTCCGGAGACTGGATCCCGCTGTCGCTGCCAGAGAGATTACAAATGAGCGCCCCGGGATGTCGTTTACTGGCGCTGGGGGGCGCCACCGAGGCCGCTATCTGGTCAAACATTTTCCCGGTGACCACGATCAAACCTGACTGGCGTTCGATCCCTTATGGTTACCCGCTACATAATCAGCGCTGGCGTGTGCTTAATGCGATCAATGACGATTGTCCTGACTGGGTGGAAGGCGAGCTGCTCATCGGCGGTGCGGGTCTGGCTCGCGGCTATCTCGGCGATCCAGCGCTGACTGAGGCTCGTTTCCCTGTGCTTGATGGCGAGCGCTGGTATCGTACCGGCGACCGTGGCCGCTACTGGCCAGACGGTACGCTGGAGTTCCTGGGTCGACTGGATACGCAGATGAAGCTGCGCGGCCATCGCATTGAGGCCGGTGAGGTTGAACAGGCATTGCAGACGCTTAAAGGCATCGATCAGGCGGTTGTCTCATTGTGGCACGATGGCATCACACAGCGACTTGTAGCTGCCGTCGCCCCCCACACCCCTACCCGTGTCGAGCAGGATGAGGTATTCCATCCTGACAGTACTCAACGCGGTCTGCTGCAGTATGAATCAGCGGTGGCCGAACACATTCTGACGGAGCTCCTGCAACTGCCCGCGGAAGTCGGTGCAGTCTGGCAAGTGAACGCGCTTCAGCCCGATGAAAAGGGCGAGCAGGTGCTGCAGCTGTGGCTGAAATGGCTGGTGTCGCGTGGTGTGGTTCAGCCACAGGATACACACTACATTGCCACCGGAACCGCTGCCGTGATCGCCAGACCTGAAACGGCGCAGATCGTTGCGGCACGCACCCGTTATGCCAGCTGGCGCGCCATGTTGCGGGGTGAGCACGACCATGTCGCACTGCTGACCGACAGCGTATTCAGCCCTGCCAGCCTGTCGGCCGCGGATGATGAGACGCGGCAATGGTTGTCACAGCTGGCGCTGCATGTTAACAGCCTGCACCACCAGAGCGGCAAGCCGATCAACATCGTGGAACTCAACGGGGCCAGCGGTCAGCACAGCGCTGCGCTGCTGGCGCGCCTGCCGCAGGGCAGCGTGCATTACACCTTGCTGGAATCCTCCCCATTGGCGCAGGAGCAAGCGCGGACTCAACTCGCAAACAGCGGTCATCAGATCGATTTCATGTTGCTGAATGAACTGTATGTGCCGGAAGAACTGCAAAACTCGGCTGACATCGTGCTGGCGGCGAATGCGTTGCACCGCTACATCCAACCCTTACATGGGCTGAAGGCAGCTTCTCAGTTGCTGAGGCCTACAGGAGAGCTGTGGATGATGGAGCGCCAGTGCCTGACACCGGTTGCCATGATCAGCGCCGGGCTGCTGGCGGGAGGATATGGCAATAGCAGAAAAGATCCGCTGCGTACTGGCGCGGTATGGCTGCAACGAGCTCAGGCCAGTGGTTTTATATCCTGTGAGTACAACCTCAGCGGTCTCGCCGCCACTTTAACTCTACGCCTTTCACATCATCATACGCTGCCCGATAACTGGTCGAGTCAGCTGGCGGAAAAACTGCCCAAAGCCATGGTGCCGGAGCGGTTGGTTCTGCTGACACATCTGCCATTGACCGCAAACGGTAAGGTTGATCGTAAGCGCCTGCAATCACTGTATGACAATCTGCCCAAGTCACAACAACAGCAGGAAACACTCAGTGAAACTGAAGAAAAACTCGCTCAGCTATGGGGAACATTACTTGGCATTACGCCGCACATCGGCCGCCAGCAGGGCTTTTTTGAATTAGGGGGGGATAGTTTGCTGGCCACACGCCTGATTAACCTTATCCGTGATGAATTTGCCGTCGATATCGCGCTGCGAAAAATCTTTAGCGCACTTAGCCTGCAGGCAATGGCTGCCGGGATTGAGGCACAGCAGGTTCAGGTTGCCACCATGGAAGGAGGTGTTCTGTGATTGGTATTTTGGGAGGATTTGGTGCCGTAGGCCGTGAGGTCGCACGTATCCTGCATCAGTGGGGGGAAACCTCGCTGCGCGTGGGAGGGCGCCACCCGCAACCTGTCGCCTGGGCCCAAAGCTGCTATGTGGATGTGAGTGACGAAGAAAGTCTCATGGCTTTCGCCACCGACTGTCGGTTGGTCGTGAACTGTGCTGCGCCTTCGGCACGGCTATCACAACAGGTGGCGAACCGACTGCATGCCGCAGGTATTCCGCTGGTTGACGCGGGCGGAATTGATTGTCCGGCCGCGTTAAAACCTCCGGTTGGACGGCATCCGGGCAGCGCGTTGTTCGCAGCAGGCGCATTGCCAGGCTTGTCCGGCATTCTTCCTGTGTGGCTGGCGCGTGCGCTTGACCGCGTCGATGCGTTGCACTGCTGGTTTGGCGTGTTTGATCGTTTCACCCCGGGCGGAGCAGAAGACTATCTTGAGGGTGTGCTGCGCACGCCAGCCTCTCAGCATACCCTGCCGCGGCGACAGTCCAACGTCATCCTGCCTTTCTTTCCACGCCCGGTGCTGCTGCAGCCGTATGAAGATGAGGAGTCGCTCCGGGTCACCGAACAACTGGCGCTTCGTTACAGTCGATGGTATCTCGCACTTGATGGTGAACACCTGGCCCGCGCGTTAGAAACAGCGCGTGTATTACCACGAGAGGCAGCAATACAGGCTGTGGTGGAGGGGGCGACACTGGATGTGGCGGGGCGGCATGCATGGGTTAACTTTTTGATCCAGGTAGATGGCGTGCGTCAGGGCACTAGCACCACGTTAACCTTATTGCTGAGAGCGCCGGGTATTGCTCAGTTAACCGCCGCCTGCGCGGCGGCATGCGCTAAATGGCTGCTGAAGTCACCTGAGCTGGTCCTGGGGCTGGCAGCCGAATGCATCGATATCGAAGCGTTCATGCTGCTGTTCTGCCAGGAGCAAACCGGTATTGATATTGAGTTGTTTGACCGCGGGATTGAGCATTTAAACGAAATGAGCGGAGGTGCGCTATGAACGCGGTCCCGTTAAAGGTGCTAGTGTGTGGCTCCACTTTTGGCCAGTTCTGGTTGGCAGCACTGCAGCGTTATCCGCTGCGCTTTAAAGTGGTGGGGCTACTGGCGAGCGGCAGCGCACGTAGCCGTGATTGCGCGCAACGCTATGACATTCCGCTCTACACCGATATCGCCTCATTACCTGAAGACATTGACCTGGCCTGCGTGGTGTTGCGTGCTACCGTGATGGGCGGTGCAGGCAGCGTTCTGGCACAGCAACTGATGGCCAGGCGCATTCATGTCATTCAGGAGCAGCCCGTACATCATGATGAGGTGGTGGCGAACCTGCGCTCAGCGCGTGAATTCGGTGTGCAGTATCGGGTCGGCAACCTCTATCCACATCTTCCGGCGGTGCAGCAGTTCATTCAGTCTGCCCACCGTCTACTGCGGCGGCAAAAGCTTCAGTTTATTGATGCTGCGTGTGCCAGCCAGGTGGCGTTCCCATTGATCTCGATACTGGTGGAAGCCCTTGGTGCACCTCGCCCGTGGCAGTTTCATGCCCAGGCGCAATTACCAGAGGCACCTTTCCAGGTGGTGCAGGGACAGTTGGCCGGAATCCCCTTAACGTTGAGTGTACATAACGAAGTCGATCCGCAGGACCCTGACAACCATTTCCAGCTGTTGCAACAGATCACGCTGGGCTTGCCCGCGGGACGGTTATCGTTGATCGATACACATGGACCCGTGATGTGGTTCCCACGTTTGCATATCCCTGATGCGGTAAAACGCGACCGCGATTTTAGCAGCCCGCAATCAGCACATCTGATGGAAGAGACCAGCGCCATTATCGGCGAGGTCCAGCGTGCCAGCTGGCGTACCACACTGGCGGAACACTGGCCAGAAGCCATTGCCCAGGACTTACTGGCGCTGGCGGAGAGCATCCAGTCTCCTGATGCCCCCCGCTGGAGTCCGCAATCCCTGTTAGCTCAGTGTCAGATGTGGCAGGCGCTGACCAAAACACTCGGCTATCCGCGCCTAAATCCGGACCAGCGGTTTGAACCTCTGGCGCGTACCTTGCTGCCTGTCACCACCGGGCTGGAACGCAAAGCCACCCCACAGTGGGATTTTACCCAGCGGGCAGAGCTGCTGGTGAGTGGCATTACTGCTCAGCAGGTGACGGATTTTGTCTCGCGGATGGATGAAGCTTGCCTGAACGCCATGCTGTTTAGCCTGCAACAGGGAGGCGCGTTGACGCATCCCGATCAGGGGCACGATCTGCCAGGGATTTTGCAACAACTCCAGGTGGCCGAAGCGCATCACGCCCTGATTGGACGCTGGCTGATGCTGCTGGCCGATGCCGGTCTGGTGATGCAACGAGGCGCGCACTACTTTAGCCGACGAACGATCGGTTATACCGAGCTGCATCACAGCTGGCAGGCGGTGCACAGGGTGTGGGACAACCGCCTGGGCTCTGCCACTTTTATCGATTATCTGTGGCAAAACGCGGAAAAGCTGGGTGAGCTGATGCGCGGCGAACAGAAGGCGGCACTGTTGCTGTTCCCGGAAGGTCGTAACGATATAGCCGATGCGGTCTATCGCCATACCATCACCGCCCGTTATCTCAACACCCTGATTGCCGACTGGGTCCTGAAGCAGCTCAGCCAGCGAACGGCACCGCTAAAAGTACTGGAGATTGGCGCAGGCACCGGTGCCACCACCGAACGGGTACGGGAACGGCTGCATGAGGTGTATGGGGAAACGCCGCCGCTCAACTGGCTGTTTAGCGATGTCTCACGCTTTTTCCTGGTGAATGTGCAACAGCGCTATAGCCATCTCTCCTGGCTCTCGACTGCACTGATCGATATTGACCGCCCCCTGACCGAACAAAGCGTCGCTGCAGATTCCCAGGATCTGCTGGTAATGGCGGGGGTACTGAACAATGCACAGAACAGCGAGCAAACCATTCGTTGGCTGGTTGAGGTATTACAACCGGGCGGTGTCATGTTAATCACCGAACCGACGCGGGAACATCTGGAAATTCTCACCTCACAGGCCTTTATGATGCCGCCACCACAGGACGACCGGCAGCGCAGTGAACAGCGTTTTCTCTCACCAGAGCAGTGGCAGGATCTGCTGCAGCGCGCCGGGTTGATTTGTGAGGCTTGCCTGCCCGACGAGGGGCATGTGCTCGCACCGCTCGGACAGTGTCTGTTTATCGCGCGGAGGCAAGGCAATGCTTAGGTGCAGCCATATTCTCTGCAAAGTCGATAACATTCGTGACTGCGTAGCCCAGCTTGAACAGGCTGGGTTCAGCGTGCAGTGGGGGGGCGATCCGGCTCGGGCACACAATGCGCTGGTATGGTTTGAAGAGGGGCCGTTTCTGGAGTTCTTTGAACTGCCGCGTTGGTTCCGCTGGCTGAGCTATCCCTTTGGCTGGCGCTTCGGTTCCAGCGCCGGTCAGCGTCTTAGAGATTGGGCGCAGGCTGGCGAGGGCTGGTGTGATGTGGCTCTGGAACCTGAACAGTATCAGCCCGAAGCGCCACTTAGCCTGGATAACGTCAGCCAGCATTTGCGTCAGCAGGCGCTGGCAGGTTCGCGCGTCGTAAACGGCAGCCGTAAATCGGTACAGGGTGAAAGGGTGAACTACTGCTTTATGATGCCGCGCGGTAACCATCTGCCGTTTATCGTCTCTCATTACCACCCGCTGCAGCGGCCGGTTTGCGTCCGGCATGCCAATGGCGCACGCGCCGTGGCCCGGGTGGATTTTCATATACCGCTGCCCAGCCACTGCCAGTTGCAACGCCTGTTGCCTGCGGACCGCTGGCTCAATAGTCAGCACGGTGAGGGGCGCTATGTCAGCAGCGTGGTTTTACAGGGGTGGCAGACACTACCGCAGACATCCGAATTTATTCTGTCGTTATTTAACCCGTCGCAGGAGGCGTAATGCGCGAGCTATTTTCTGCCTTACAGCAGGTGCTGGAAGGGGATTTACTGTTGCCGCAGCATGCGGAATACGAAGTTGCACGCCGGGTACGCAACGCCCGTATTGACTGCCGGCCCACCGCGATTGTGCGCTGTGTCAGCGTGCAGGATATTCAACAGTCACTTCAACTGGCGGAGATTCAGAAATTGCCGGTTGCGCTGCGCGGTGGTGGCGCTCACGTGGCCGGTTACGGCACCTGCCAGGATGGGCTGGTGCTTGATCTGTCCCGCATGAAGCAGATCGCTATTGACCCGGATAAACGCCTGGCGCACGTCGCCCCTGGGACCACCTGGGGCGAACTGGATGCGGCAACACAGGCATACGGCCTGGCGGTACCCGGCCCGCGTAATCCCACGATCGGTATCGCCGGGCACACCCTGGGCGGCGGCGTTGGTGACCTGTCGCGCCAGTTTGGCCTGACCAGCGATAACCTGGTGAGCTGCGAGCTGGTTACGTTGTCCGGTGACGTGCTGGAAGTGAACCCACAGCACGATGCTGAACTGTTCTGGGGTTTGCGCGGCGCGGGCGCCAATTTTGGCGTGGTATCGCGTTTTACGTTTCAATTGCATCCCGTTGAGGGCGTCGTGGCCGGCGTGCTCGCGTGGCCCGCACGGGACATTCCTGTTGTGTTGCGCCGGGCACGTAACTGGCTGGCGCAGGCACCGGATCAGGCCTCGTTGATTGCCCTTGTCTGGACGGCACCGCCGCTGCCATTTTTGCCAGAATCACTGCATTTTGAGCGCAGTATCATGCTCATTCCCACCTGGTTTGGTGCGCCAGAGCAGGCGGAACAAGTGCTTGCGCCCCTCAAGGTGGGCGCGTTGTGCGACACGCTGCAA
Organism: Phytobacter sp. V69; assembly: GCF_965644215.1. NCBI lineage: Bacteria > Pseudomonadati > Pseudomonadota > Gammaproteobacteria > Enterobacterales > Enterobacteriaceae > Phytobacter > Phytobacter sp. V69. The sequence continues at coordinate 14,081 of NZ_CBFFRL010000020.1, read as the reverse complement.
CCGATGCGTTACGTCGATTATCAGCGCCTTCTGCCCTCGGCGCCCAACTACCTACAGCAGCATGTTTACAACCGTGGCGAACTGCTGCGTGAACTGGATGATGACACGCTCGAACGACTGCTGGCGCTGTTCCAGCGTGCTGGCCCGAATTTCTCGCTGGTGTTTGGTGCACTTGGCGGTGCCATTGCCCGTGCTCCGGCGGGCGCAACCGCGTTTGCTCATCGAGATGCCAACTGGTTTGTTGAAGTCTGTGCCCAGTGGTACGGCGAACCCGATAACCCAGCGATGCTGGCACCCGCCATTGAGGCTTGGCAACAGCTGCAAGCGGTCAGCTGCGGTCCTTACGCCAACCTGCTGCCTGACCATGAACCGCGTTGGGCGCAGGCCACGTATGGCAGCAGCTGGGCACGCCTGGCGGCACTCAAACAGAGATTCGACCCGACTAATCGCCTGCGTTTTAACGTCAATATTCCGCCCCGGTCATCCCGCGTGATGGCTCAGGGCAAGGAGGATTTAGCATGACTGACCATTCCATCGCCTTTGAACTGCTTCAACGCCTGCGCAACCGTGGCGCACAACTGTGGGAGGAGCATGGCAAGCTAAACTACCGTGCGCCGCAGGGTGTGATTTCAGCGGATGATTTACACACGCTGAAGGCCCATAAAGCCAATGTGTTAGCCATTCTCGCCGGAGAACAGCAGCAGACCACGCTCATAGCCGATGAGACTGCGCGCTTCTCACCGTTTCCACTAAGCCAGGTGCAGGCGGCGTATCTGGTCGGGCGTAATGATGCCTTTGGCTATGGCGGTGTGGCCTGCCATGTTTATCTGGAGGTGAATTATCCACCGCTGCAACATGCCAGAGTCAGCGCTATCTGGAATGAGCTGGTCGCGCGACACGACATGCTGCGCGCGGTATTTGATCGCAGTGGCAGCCAGCGCGTTTTACCCGATGTGCCGGAACTGATCATTGACTGCGCGAGTAGCGGAGCAGAGCAGGGAGAAGCGCTGCTGGACAGCGTGAAGCAGCAGATGGGGCATCGACTCTACCAGCCCGAGCAGTGGCCGCTGTTCAGCCTGAGTCTGTCGCAGTTGCCGGCACGCAGCGTGCTACATTTATCGATGGACTTCCTGATTGCCGACTGGGCCAGTATCTGGCTATTGCTGGGCGAGTTTGAAGCGCGTTACCAGCATCCTGACCAGCCGTTGCCTCCGCTAACGATTCAGTTCCGCGATTATCTGCTGGCGGAGCGCGGCAGGGATGAGTCACCAGCGGCCCAACGCGATCGCGCCTGGTGGCAGCAGCGTATTCCTCAGTTACCAGCCTCGCCGCAGCTCCCGTTGCTTGATACACAGGAACGACAGCCCGCACGTTTTACACGACGTTTTTTGCAACTGCCGGAGGAACGCTGGGCGGCACTCAAACAGCAGGCGGCGCAGTGCGGTATTACCCCTACAGCGGCGGTGTTAACCGCCTATGCCAGCGTGCTGCAGCGTTGGTCTGTCAGCGAACACTTCTGCCTGAATCTGACGGTACTTAATCGTCAGCCGCTGCATGAGCAGGTGGATCGTTTGGTGGGCGATTTCACCTCGGTCAGCCTGCTGGAGGTCGATCAACGCCGTCCAATGAGCTGGGCGGAGCGCGCCAGCGCCATCAGCCAGCAATTGTATGATGACCTGGATCATCGCCTTTGTTCCGGCGTCGAAGTGATCCGTGAACTGGCTCGCGCCAAAGGGCGCGATTACGCTTTGATGCCTTATGTTTTTACCAGTGCCATCGGCCTGGTGCCTGCCGATGCGGAAAATGCGTTGCAGGGCAAACTGGATGGGCGTGGCATTACCCAGACGCCGCAGGTGTTTATCGACTGTCAGGCGATGGACAGTGCTGCCGGTTTACAGGTCAACTGGGATGTGCGCGACGGGGTATTCCCGTCGGGGATGATCGACGATCTGTTTGCCAGCTTTGAATCACTGCTGAATGCCATGGCGCAAGAAGATGCGATTTGGCAGCAGACCGCGCAGGTTGCACTCCCCGAATGGCAACGTGAACAACGGTTGCAGGTCAATGATACCCGCGCACCGCTACCCGAAGGCGGGCTGCACCAGACATTCTTCGCACAGGCTCACCTGACCCCGGATGCGCTGGCGGTGATCGATCCCCAGCAGCAGATGACTTACCGTCAACTGGCGGACGCAGCCTTGCGCATTGCTGGCCATCTGCAACGGCACGGCGTTGCCATCGACGAACCGGTCGCGATCACTCTGGAAAAAGGCGTAATGCAGGCCGTGGCGGTGTTGGGTGCCATGGCGGCGGGTGCGGTCTGGGTGCCAGTCGATGTCTCACAGCCGGCGGAACGTCGCCGGCAAATTCTGGCAAACGCGGGTATCCAACGGGTGCTGACCCAGCAACAGGTAGTAGAGTGCGGCGTCAGTGGAGAGTGGCGTATTGATGTGGATGCATTGAACGCCAGCGAGCCTCTGCTGGACCCACACGCGTCACGCAGTAGCGATGCGGCCTATATCATTTACACCTCTGGTTCCACCGGCCAGCCCAAAGGGGTGGTGATGGGGCATCAGGCGGTACGGAATACAGTTGAAGATATCAACCGACGTTTCGCCGTGCGGGCCACCGACCGCGTGCTGGCGCTGGCGCAACTCGGCTTTGATTTGGCGATTTTTGATCTGTTCGGGCCGCTGAGCGTGGGTGGCGCGGTAATCTATCCTGAACCGGCACGCGCCACCGATCCCTCGCACTGGATTGAACGCATCGAATCACAACAAGTGACCCTCTGGAACAGCGTGCCTGCGCTGATGCAGATGCTGGAGAGTGCGCTCCAGCACCAGCAACTGGCGAGTTTGCGACTGGCATTACTCTCGGGTGACTGGATCCCTTTAACGCTGCCGGAATCACTGGCGACGCGTCTGCCACAGCTTCAGCTGGTAGCGCTCGGTGGTGCGACTGAAGCAGCCATCTGGTCTAACTATCACTGCTGGCAGGGCCGTGATGCCACGTGGCGCAGCATCCCTTACGGTCTGCCGCTCAGCAATCAGGGCTTCCGCGTGCTGGATGAAAACATGGCGGATTGCCCTGTGTGGTTGCCTGGCAATCTTTACATCAGCGGTGCGGGACTGGCGCAAGGCTATCTTAAAGATGCTGAGAAAACTGCGCGCCACTTTATCCATCATCCGCATGATCAACAGCGACTGTACTGGACCGGCGATCGCGCCCGCTATCTGCCGAACGGTGAACTGGAATTTCTTGGCCGCGCGGACAATCAGCTCAAAATCAAAGGTTACCGCATCGAACCCGGGGAAATCGAAGCGGCGCTTAGCGCTTTACCGGGCGTGGAGAGTGCTTGCGTGGTGCCCCATGGCGAAGGTAACCAGCGACAACTTCTGGCATTAGTCAGCGCGCAGCGTCAACCAGCGAACCACGTGGATTACGACCGCGTGACAGATCGTATTGATACCGCAACCGCAGGTCTTGTGCAGAACATCACCGCCACGCAGTTACAACAGGCGATGACAGCCCTGGATGCTGTGGTATTACAACAGATGCGCGACACGCTGCAATCTTATGGTCTTAATGATGAGTTCAGAGAAGCTCAGCTACGAGAAACACCCGTGAATGCTCGCTTCTTCTGGCTGGTGCGCCGCTGGCAAGCGATGCTTGCGCAGGCTGGCGCTTTGCCTGATTACAGCTGGCAGCAGGTTGACGCGCTGTGGCAACCTCTGCTCGATGCCCCGGCATTTCTGGCTTACATCCGCAGCAACCTGGAGAATCTCTCCGGGCTGCTCGAAGGGCGTGTTGATGCTCAGAAGCTGCTGTTCCCGCAGGGGCAACTGACCAACGTGCAGGCGCTGTATCGTGAAAATCTGATGGCGAAGTACCTGAACCAGGCTGTCAGTGCCCTGACGAGCCTGATTGCACAGCAGCGCGTCCAGCGGCCTTTACGTATCCTCGAAGTTGGCGCAGGCACTGGCGGCACGACGGCGGATGTGCTGGCAGCGTTGAGCGAACAGACGATTGAATACCACTTTACTGATGTGGCGGCCTTCTTCCTGCCTGAAGCGCGTGCCCGCTACGGCCAACGAGCGGGCATGCATTTTGGCCTGCTGAATATTGACGATGATGTTCGCACGCAGGGCTATTGCCCGGAGAGCTTTGATATTGTGCTGGCCGCCGGGGTACTGGAAAACGCCCGTGACCAACGCCGGGCACTGGAAAATATCCAGTTACTGACCGCGCCACAAGGCTGGGTGATCCTGACGGAGCCGACGCGTGAATGTCCGTGGATCATGGCTTCTCAGGCATTCATGATGACGCCACCGGAAGACAGCGAACGTCAGCATGAGAGCTATCTTGATCAGCATGGCTGGCAGGCGCTGATGCAATCGGTCAGCGGTGATCCGGTGCTGTGCCTGCCGCGACCAGGTCACGTGCTGCATCATCAGGGCTTCCATTTGCTGGCACAACAAATCAAACGCGATCGTCTGCCGCTGTATCCGCAAGTGCTACTTGATGCGCTGCAACAGAAATTACCGCGCTATATGATCCCGGCGCAGATTCAGTCGGTTGCAGCACTGCCGCTAACGGCAAACGGAAAAGTAGATCGTAATACAGTCGTCAACTGGTGGGTCGAGGAGGCTGCAGAGCATGACACGCCGCCAGGCCTGCAACCGCAGGGGGATGCGCTTGAGCAGTTGCTGTGCCAGCATTGGGCTGAAACGCTTGGAATTAAACAGATCGCGCTCGACCAGGATGTGTATAACCTGGGGGCTGACTCGCTGATCATGGCACGCATGGCAGGCAAGCTGCGGCAGGTGCTGGCCGCTGACCCCTGGCAGATGGGAGATATACCCTTTGATGTTTTGCTGCGTCATATGCTGAATGGCCCAACGGTGCGCGCGCTGGCGCTGGCTATCCGTTCGCAGCATGCGCCTGATGCGGCTGCCGCAGCGCCTCAAGCCGGAGAGAAACTGCAGCCAGAAATCGAGGGGCGGGCTGAGGGCAGCAACGGTATTCTGCTGCCGATGGGGGGCGGGAGTGAAGGCCCGCTGCGGGTAGTGTTCCATGCCGGCCTGGGTACCATGGATTGCTTCCGCCCGATGCTGGCGGAGCTGGAGAAAGATCCGCGCGGGCCGGTCATCGGCATTGTGATTGCCGATACCGCACAATATTGCGCCTTGTCCCCACAACAGGCGGTTGAGCGCATGGCAGATGATTACGCACAACGCCTGCTGGCCACCGGACATAGCCGCTTCCAGCTGATTGGCTACTGTCTGGGCGGGTTGTTTGCTGTAGAAGTGGCGCGTCGCCTCAGTGAGCAGGGCGCAGAAATCGCTGACCTGGTGCTGATCAGCAGCCATCCGGTGCTGTTCGAGGTGCAGGATGATCTGATGATCGAATCGCTGTTTATCCCCAATCTGCACATTACGCTGGCGCAGGCCGGTTTCGGTGAGGTCGATGGCGATGCATTAGTGAAGGGCTTTATGCAGGTGATTGAGCAACATCATGGCCGCATTCCGCAGGGTGCGCTGGCGCAGTTACCCGGCGCGGCGGGCTTGTTTTTCCAACAGATGCAGGCATTACCGATTGAAGAGCGTTTTGCGCGTTATGTCGCGGGTGTTGAACAGTTCACCGGTCAGCAGATGCCAGCCGAAATGGCACTGGGCCTGTTCCACGTATTCCGCCAGAGTTTCCGTGCCGCGCACTTCACCCCCAGCACTTATGTCGGCGATATCCGCTTCCTGTTGCCCAATCAGGGCTCTGGATTCGCACCGGGTATGGATGACAATACGCTGAACTTCTGGCGTAACGTCTGCTTGGGCGAGCTGCAGGTCACTTCGATTGCGGGTAATCACTTCAGTTGCATCGATACGCCCAACGCACAAGCCGTGGCGCAGCGGGTGAATGAGAGGCTGAAATGAAGTTACTGGGCCAGCCTGGCAGGTTAGTGGCAGGCGTGCCGAAGGTGGCGCGCTCACTTAACCTGGCACTTCTTCTTGGCAGCGTGGCGGGCTTGCTAAACGTCAGCGGCATAGCTCTGCTGGCATGGGCGGTGACGCCATTACTGTCTGTCCCGATGTTACCACCGTCGTCATTTATCGCCCTCACCGGCAGTGTGCTGCTGTTGGTGCTGGCATTCTGGTTACGCTTACAGGCAGAAGCACGGGCTCACGAAGCCAGTTATCAATTAGAGGAAGTACTGCGCGAGCGTCTTGTGGAGCACCTCAGTTGTTTACCGCTTGGAGTGGTACAACAATGGGGCAGTGGGCGGTTACGTAAAATCCTCCAGGAGGATGTTAAAGCGCTGCACATTGCGGTGGCGGATGCGGTGCCGTTTATCGGTGCCAGTCTGAGTCAACCGCTGGCCGCACTGCTGGTTCTGGCGTTGGTGCAGTGGCGGCTGGCGCTGGTGGCGTTGCTGTTTTTGCCGATAAACCTCGTGTGTATGGCAATGATGGCGCGTGAAAATCCCCAGCAACGCAGCCGATACAATGAGGCCAGTGAGTCAGTCAATGCCGGGGTGATTGAACTGGTGCAGGGTATGGCGGTCATGCGTACCTTTGATAATGGCGCCGCGGGTTGGCGGCGCTTTAACGCGCGGCTGCAACAGTTTACGTTGGCGGTGGAAACCTGGATGGCAGGGAGCAAAGTGCCCTGGAAAATCAATCGTCTGGCAGGTGCCGCGTTACCGACGGCTGCGGTGCTGATGATAGCAGGTTTTGTGCTGTATCAAGCCGGGCAGGTTACCCTGGCGCAGTGGCTGCTGGCGTTGATGTTGGGTACGTTACCCATCAAAGCGCTCGAACCGTTAGTGCACCTGGCTAACTATCTGAATGACGCTGGCGCGGCCTCAGGCCGCATTGAAGAGGTGCTGCGGCAGGACGTGCTGCCAGAGCCACTACATCCGCAGCAACCGCAAGGACACGCACTCAGCTTGAACAAGGTCAGTTTTCACTACCCGGATCAGCCGCAGCCTGCACTCAGCGACGTGTCATTCACGCTCGCAGCGGGAACACGCTGTGCCATTGTCGGGGCTTCCGGTTCGGGAAAATCGACGCTGGCGCGCCTGATCCCGCGTTTTTATGACGTGACAGAGGGTAGCATTATGCTGGGGGGGTGCGATATCCGCCAGATGCGCAGTGATGTGTTGTTGAAGCAGATGGCGCTGGTATTACAGGAGCCGTTTCTTATCAGTGGCACGTTGGAGGAAAATTTACGACTGGCTGCGCCCGAAGCCAGTGATGCAGCGTTGCAGCACGTTATGGCTGCGACGGGGGTGAGCGAGATCGTTTCGGCACTGCCACAAGGATTAAACACGCAGATCGGTGAGCGAGGGAGCTCGTTATCGGGTGGCCAGCGTCAGCGTGTGAGCCTGGCCCGCGCACTGCTGAGCAATGCGCCCGTGCTGGTGATGGATGAAGCAACCTCTTATCTCGATGCACACAACGAAAGGCATATTCAGCAGGCACTGGCGCAACTCGCGCCGGATCGCATTGTGATCACTATTGCTCATCGTTTGCAAACGGTTATCGACGCGGATGTGATTGTGGTGATGCACAAAGGCAGAGTGGCTGAGCAAGGCCGTCATGCTGACCTGCTGAATCAGGGCGGTTATTACGCGCGGCTGTGGCAGCACTATCAGCTTGCCAGTCAGTGGACGTTAAAGCGCGAGGGAGAAGCATGATGCGCATTTATCACAACATGATCTCGGTGGCAGGGGAGTTCGCTGCGCCATTTCGCCGGACGTTAGCGTGTGCGGTGGCGGCGGCGATGTTGCAGGCCGCGGGCTGGATTATCACACTGCCGCTGTTTTCGCTCGTGTTAACACCGGGCGCACTGCCCGTGCGTGACATCCTGAGCTGGCTGGTGGTGCTCATTGTCTTGCTGCTGCTTGAAGGCATGGTGCGCTGGCGTGAAATGGCTTTTGTCTATGACTACTGGCATCGCGTGACGGAGGCCATGCGTCAGCGGCTGGCACATCGCTTGCGTGCCATGCCGCTGGAGCAGCTGGCCCAGCGAAAAAGCGGCGATCTGGCAACGATTCTTGGCAATAACGTCACCTTTGCGGCAACGGCGCTCTCTTCACTGGCTATGCTGGCGATTCAACTTGCGGTGGTACCTGCGGTGGTGCTGGTGTTGATCTTCATGCTGGACTGGCGTCTGGGGGCGCTGGTGCTGGCGGGAACAGGACTCATCGCGCCGCTGATACGACGGGCACAGCGTGATGCCAATCAGGACTTTCTGCGCATTGATGAAGTGGATGCGGCAGCCAGCGCAGCCATTGTTGAGTATGTGCAGGGGCAGGCGATGTTACGTGCCAGCAGCCGATCTGGCCTGAACGCGCCTTGTTTACGCGGGATTTTTGCTCACCAGCATCAGGTGCAGCATCAAAGCGGCAATACTGCGCGGCTGATTGCCAAAGCACAACTGATCATCCAGCTCACTCTGGTGGCTACCGTCGCGTTGGGCATGGGGTTATGCGTAACGCAACAGTTGCCGCTGGCATCACTGCTCTGCCTCACGGTGCTGGTGGCGCAACTGGTCGAGCCTCTGACATTGGGGCTTTCCATGGTGCGCCTGTTTGAACTGGCGGACGCGGCGTTGCAGCGGGTGAATGCGGTGCTCAACGAAGCGGATCTGATCACTGAACTGCCATTCCATCAACCACAGCACTTTGCGATTACGCTGAACAATGTCAGTTTTCACTATCAGCAGCAGGAAAAACCTGCACTCCAGAATGTGACGCTACACATTGCGGAAAAATCCCTGACAGCCTTGGTCGGCCCCTCGGGCGGGGGGAAAACCACGCTAACCCGATTGATGAGCCGCTTTGCCGATCCACAGCAGGGCACTATCACGTTGGGAGGTGCGGAGTTAAAGCATATCCCCCCCGATCAGCTATTAGCACAGGTTTCGGTGGTCTTTCAGGATGTGTGGCTGATGGACGATACGCTGGCGAATAACATTGCGTTAGGTAAACCGCACGCCACGCAGGAGGAGATCGTCAACGCTGCACGTAAAGCGCATATTCACCACGTCATTGAAAGTCTTCCGCAGGGCTATGAGACACGGGCGGGTGAAGCGGGGAGTGCGTTGTCGGGTGGAGAACGCCAGCGGGTGGCGATTGCGCGTGCCATTCTTAAAGATGCTCCGGTCGTGTTACTGGACGAGCCTACGTCATCGCTGGACAGTGAATCTGAATACCATGTACAGCAAGCGATAGACGCACTGGTGGCGGATAAAACGGTGGTGATTGTGGCGCATCGTTTATCCACCATTCGCGCAGCCGACCAAATTGCCTTTATTGAGCAAGGCCGCTGCGTTGAGTGTGGCGATCACGCCAGCTTAATGGCCATAAAGGAGGGGCATTATCGGACATTAATTGAGGCTCAGCATCCTACCCACGACAGATAATCCTTTCTCTTCAGGCACTCACAGTAATATCGAGTGCCTCCATTCCCCCCTGTACTGACAACAAAAAAGCAGAATAGATGACTACGTGTTAAATGTTATGTTATAACATTGCAAATAATTATCATTTCACCTTTTAGAGGGTTTGGGACCTTATGCAAAACAGGGCACGGAAATGTTCAATCACATGGAACACGCGTTCACCGTTTTTGAACTGAACACAGACATCGTGTTTTTTATCTGCCCAGTCCAGACCACCGTGTGCAGCAAACTGATTAGTCACAGTCATCACCAACTCCTTTTAATCGGGGATTGGTATGCATTCCACGCTCTTCGAAAGAAATATAGCCAGCAGTTTATCAGCATGCCCTGAGTATTCGTTAGCGAACGTGGAGCACCTACTGGCTCGAAAGAAAAGCGGCGATCATCGCATGATTCTCGCTCAATATTCGTAACCAGTAAGCGCATACCCTGAATCACTTAAAAGTGTAATTCTCAGGGTGCGAATGACTATATCTCGCTCATAGCGGACGGAGCTGCTGTCGCTGAATCAGGCCGGGCAGTGTGGTAAGCTGGTCTTTTCTGAACTGACTTAAATGGCGCATGAAAAAATCCACTCCGGTGCCGCATGACGCGGCCTTCAAGGCCTTCCTGACAAACCCCGACACCGCGCGGGACTTCATCGCCATTCACCTCCCGGCGGAGCTGCGTGCCGTCTGTGACCTCAGCACCCTGAAACTCGAATCCGGCAGCTTTGTCGAGGAGAGCCTGCGCGCCTATTACAGCGATGTCCTCTGGAGCCTGAAGACCACCGCCGGCAACGGCTACATTCATGTCCTGATTGAGCACCAGAGTTCGCCTGACCGGCACATGGCCTTCCGCCTGCTGCGCTATGCCGTGGCCGCGATGCAGCGCCATCTCGATGCGGGGCACAAAAAACTGCCGCTGGTCATTCCGGTGCTGTTCTACACCGGGAAGCGCAGCCCGTACCCGTACTCCACCCGCTGGCTGGATGAGTTTGACGACCCGGCACTGGCCGGACAGATGTATGTCGGGCCCTTTCCGCTGGTTGATGTCACCGTCATCCCGGACGACGACATCATGACTCACCGCAGCATGGCCGCCCTGACGCTTTTACAGAAACATATCCATCAGCGCGACCTTGCCGGCCTGCTCGACCGGCTGGCCACGGTTCTGCTGACCGGACATCTGACGGGACAGCAGCTGATATCGCTGATAAACTATCTGGTACAGGCCGGCGAGACCGACGACGCCGAAGCCTTTGTACGTCAACTGGCACAGCGGGTGCCGCAGCACGGGGACACACTGATGACAATTGCACAGCAGCTGGAACAGAAGGGCATCGAAAAGGGCCTTGAACGTGGCCGTGTCGAAGGGCGTCAGGAAGGCATTCAGCTGGGCGAGCAGCGCGGCATCGAAAAAGGCAAACTTGAAGCCCGACTCGATGTGGCCCGCACGATGCTGGATAACGGTCTGGACCGCAGCACGGTGATGAAAATGACCGGCCTGTCGGAAGAAGACCTGTCGCAGTTGCGCCACTGAGTTCTTTGTCTTAACGTTTTTCCTGCCCGGCGGTCAGCCGGTACTGCCGGGGCAGGGCGTCACCTTCCGCCACCGCCTGCCAGCCGAACGTGGTCAGCAGTTCCACCATACCCTCGACATTGCCGGTGATGCGCGCCATCACCGACCCGGTCTGGTTACCGTCCTTGTCAAAGACGGCGTCCAGATTCGTTTTCAGCAGATACACCGCATTCACCGCCTCACTCAGCACCACCGCAGGACGCCCTGACCACTCCCGGTCGCTGAGCAGCCAGTACTGCCAGCCGGCTTCCCTTGACGATTCCACGGCATACGTCAGGCGGAACAGGTCACTCTGCTCCCGGAGCTCACCGGTACAGGAGCGCCAGAAATAATCCAGCTTCCCGGGCAGGTTCGCCCGCACGCCGTACAGCCGTCCCTGCTTCAGCAGCCATTCGATATCCGGGGTGACATCACGGGAAAAGCGCCGCTGCTTCAGGGCGGTGGCCAGCCAGCGGGTGAGAAACAGGCTTTCCTGTGCCGGAGAGGATACGGTGCCGTCCTGCCGGGCCATACCCAGCGCCACCAGAGCGCACCATGCCAGATGGCCGGCCTGTTCAGTCTGTGTCACGGCGGGACGGGTCCTTCTCAGAATTACGGGGCTTTTTGGCAAAACGGGCGCGGATGGCAGCGATGTTGCGCCGGGCATGCTGCTCCTCGGAGGCGGTGACCGTCCCGGCGGGTTCGCCGCTGAGGTCCACCCGTGGGGTTCCGGCAGTGACCGTGCGCAGGTATTCCAGCCGGCTGACCAGAAAGCGCACCGTTTCTTTCCACTCCGCCTCGCTGAGCCCGGCCTGCGGGTTGGCGGCAATCCATGCGAGGACGTCCGCGCTGATACCGGTTTTGAGGGGGCGGAACTGCCCGGATTTCACGTTCGGCCACAGCCGGGGGAACAGGGCGGCGACCTGACGGACCAGCCCCCACCGGCGGTAAGTCCGGCGCTGCTTTTTGCTGAGCCCGGGTTTTGCGGTGTCAGGGGCGGTGACCACCGTGTAAGCGGACGATGTTTTTTCCGGCATACGGCCCTCACGCGGAAAGATTACCTGCCGTAATTATACCTTATCCTGTTGATATACAACAGAAAATATCTTTTTTTCATGCGCACCGCGCATAAAAGGCGGCACACTGTAGTGCCGAACAGCATCAGTGTCAGTCCGCCGCAGCCCGGCGTCAGCCGGCCCGGGATGAAAGGTTTCCCCGATACATCCCTTCACCCTGAACAGCCAGACCCGCTTAAAACCACACAGAAGCCACTGTGCGCCGTCGGAGTGGCCACGGCAAGGCGAAGCCGTGGCCGGGGCGTATCTCCGCGTCAGCGGGCCGTGAGGGCCGCTGACGGGCGTGTACCTCATAACGCAAAGCAGCACTTCCCACAGCCACCCCAAAACCACTAGTTACAACATCCGTCATTGAAAGCGATGCTTTTCCCGGCCCAAAGGGCCGGGGGCGGCGGCGCTTTTTAGTGGCGGGGAGGGGCACCGGGGTGCCGGCCTGCGCTGGTTTTGCGCCTGTTTCATTCGTATGCTGTAACTAAATACAGCGGAGGTCCGGTGCCCGTCGCTGCGCGACGGGAGGAACTTCTGTATTTCTGACCGCGCGGACGGAAGTCCGCTGCACCGGTCAGGCCTTTCTGTCGTCTGTCCACAGGGCAGGCGATGAACAGGTTTTATTTTTAGATGAAGTTATTAAAGGTTTTTTACAGGAGCTACTGAGCAGGGGTTTAAAAGAAACGACGCACCTTAAAACCTGAGCGTCTGGCGCTTTATAACCGGGTCGGTTTTAACCTTACGGAAAGTTCCCTTGCACTTATGAGTGGATAACCGTCTGCGACGGGAAAATGATGCCGGAAAGAGACCGTTCAGGGGCGGTGATGAGGCCGGAAAGGTGAAAAACCGGGTGGTTTTGGCTGTAATACGGGTGAAAAATGCGCGCCGGCAGGGTGCGGACGTGCGAAAGCCTCCGGCGTCAGCCGGATAATTTCAGGGTTCGGGTTATATCGGGACGGTCGCCAGCCGGGTGTAATGATTCACGCGCGACAGCAGCATGCGCTCCTTCACCCGCCGCGCCTGCTCACACTTCACGGCGTCCAGCGTGCCGGTGAACCGCCCTTCGGCGATGTCCCGCGTCAGCTGGCGCTTCACGAGGGTGTCGATATCCCGGCGGGCGGTGGCCCGCCGCTGGCCGTGGGCTTTGCGCTCCCGCTGGTAGGCCCGGAAGCGCTCGCGCACAAAGCGCCACGCCTTCGCTATCAGCTCATCCGTTTCGAGCCGGGGCAGCAACTGCTTCTCCCGCAGCCGGTTCTCCCACTCCACCCGGCTGCGTCTCGCCGCCGCCACCGCCACGTCAGAGACGTCCAGCGCCGAAAACAGTGCCGGGGTGAAGGTGATGTCGCTCGGGATATTGCAGCCGGTCTGCGGGTCATATTCGGTGTCATAGGTGATGAGCCCCAGCTCCGCCATAAACTTCAGCGCCCGGGTAGCCCGGGTCACCGACAGGTTGCCGCTCTGCGACTCCGTGGCCAGCCCGCACTCGATGGCGAGGTTGGTCACCGAACGCTGCACGCGGTTGGCCAGCGGGTCGTAATGGAAGCACATCCCCTGCAGCAGCGCGTCAATCGCCCGGCGGCGCAGTACCGGCGGCAGCCGGTGACGTTTGCCCAGCGAGCGCATGAACGCCACGTGCATCGGGAACGCGAAGCGGGAGGTGAAGCCGGTGGCTTTTTCCATCAGCTTGCGACAGAACGGCAGGGTCTTTTTATCCTCGCCCGGCGTGAACGCCGGATGCGGGTTACGCACCTGCCGGTAGTGAGTGTACGGGGTCTGCGGGTCAGTCACACCATCCTGCGCTTATGTTGCGCAGAAGGAGCGAGCACAGAAGGTATTGCAGTTTTCTGAGCATGTCACTATACTCCCCGTACAGAGCAACAGCTTCTGTACAGTTTAAGTAGACCCCGTTAATCTTCTCTTCCGCCAAGAATGTAAAGATGAGCGACCCAGCCCATTATCTCCGGCGATATCGGGATGTTTTTTTGAGCCCCGGCGGCACATCTGAGTGCACGGATA
>NZ_CBFFRL010000019.1:0-40116 GCF_965644215.1 Phytobacter sp. V69 | reverse complement strand
AGGGCTGCCCACTGTGAGTCATAGTCGTTCTGATTTTCCAGAACCATACGGACGGCGCGCTGACGAACCTCCGGGGAAAAACGTGTGTTTTTAGTCATCCTGTTTACCTCTCTCTCAAAGAGTTTAGTCTCCAGGATTCCCGGGGCGGTTCACTCTGGCAACATTCAACTCATTGATAATTTTAGAAATATACTCTTTCGTTTCCATTTTTTTCTCCAGGAAATAAATTTCATGTATATAATTTGTAATGAAAAGAAATTTCTTTCTAAAATATGGTTCTATTTTGTGCGATTAATCACATATTAAAACAATGTGTTACTCTAATTAATTGAAATTAATCAATAAATTAATTTATGGATATGGGATTTTTGATGAAATTTATTTCACGATATACCCAAGTAACTTCAAGATGCAGGATGGTAGTACTCCAACAACTTCCCCTACCGCGGCCTTGGGTTCAGGCTCCAGCAACTTTAAGTATCATGGGTATAAAAGGCTATTTAAATCAATATGATGCGTATATTATAGTGCTATAAGAAGAGAGTTGAGGCAGGAGGGAATAGGATAGAGAGAAGAAAAAAGACGGCACCAGGTAAAATTTGGTGCCGCCTTTTTACATCAGTATTCCCACGTATCGGGGTCGATACCCAGTTCACGCATGATCACTTTGGCTTCTTCCGGGATTTCGTCGCTGCGTTCTTTGCGCAGGTCTTCATCGTTAGGCAGAGGCTGGCCGGTAAACGCATGCAGGAATGCCTCACACAGCAGTTCGCTGTTGGTGGCATGACGCAGGTTGTTCACCTGTCGACGGGTACGTTCATCGGTGAGGATTTTTAACACCTTCAGAGGAATGGAAACCGTAATTTTTTTTACTTGTTCACTCTTCTTACCGTGCTCAGCGTAGGGGCTGATATATTCGCCGGTCCATTCAGCCATGAGATACCTTTAATCCTCTCAGTCATTAATAGAAGGTCTGAACCTGGTAACACGCAGTGCCCGGACCGTAATCTCGCGTAGTTTACCGTAGAGTCACTACTGTGACACGGTGTATCGCGCGACGTTGCTTCACTAAAGCATATAATTTTAACGGCTATTGCGATTTTGCTCAATCTATACGCAAAGAAGTTTAGATGTCCAGATGTATTGACGTCTATTATTCTTGTGATTACTCTGGTGCCTGACTTTTCATCCATTAAGCCAGGAAGCCTTCACCATGACGCGTAAACAGGCCACCATTGCAGTGCGTAGCGGATTGAACGATGACGAGCAGTACGGCTGCGTTGTCCCGCCTATTCATCTCTCCAGCACCTATAACTTCACCGGATTTAACGAACCGCGCGCGCATGACTACTCGCGTCGTGGCAATCCAACGCGTGATGTCACCCAGCGTGCGCTGGCGGAACTGGAAGGCGGTGCGGGCGCGGTACTGACCAATACCGGCATGTCGGCTATTCATCTGGTGACCACGGTGTACCTGAACCCCGGTGACGTGCTGGTAGCACCGCATGACTGCTATGGCGGCAGCTATCGTCTGTTCGATAGCCTGGCGAAACGTGGGCACTACAAAGTCTTGTTTGTCGACCAGGGTGATGAGCAGGCACTAAAAGCTGCGCTGGCGCAAAAACCGAAACTGGTGCTGGTGGAAAGTCCGAGCAACCCATTGTTGCGCGTCGTGGATATTGCGAAAATCTGCCAGCTAGCCCGTGAAGCCGGGGCTGTGAGCGTGGTGGATAACACCTTTATGAGCCCGGCGTTGCAAAACCCGCTGGCGTTGGGGGCAGATTTAGTATTGCATTCATGTACTAAATACCTGAACGGCCACTCAGACGTTGTCGCGGGCGTGGTCATTGCCAAAGACCCGGAAACTGTCACGGAACTGGCATGGTGGGCGAATAATATCGGCGTCACCGGTAGCGCCTTCGACAGCTACCTGCTGTTGCGTGGCCTGCGTACGCTCTCTCCACGTATGGAAGTGGCGCAGCGTAACGCTCAGGCGATCGTCGAGTATCTGAAAACGCAGCCGCTGGTGAAAAAACTCTATCACCCGTCGCTGCCGGAAAATCAGGGGCACGAGATTGCCGCGCGCCAGCAGAAAGGCTTTGGCGCAATGTTGAGTTTCGAACTGGATGGCGATGAGCAAACACTGCGTCGCTTCTTAAGCGGTCTGTCATTATTTACGCTGGCGGAATCTTTAGGTGGGGTTGAAAGCTTAATCTCCCACGCTGCCACCATGACACACGCGGGCATGGCGCCGGAAGCACGTGCCGCCGCCGGGATTTCAGAGACGCTGCTGCGTATCTCTACCGGCATTGAAGATGGTGAAGATTTGATTGCCGACCTGGAAAATGCCTTCCGGGTCGCAGCTGAGGGATAAACATGAGTGTGAATGCGCAGGCAGGGACGACAGTTCGTCAACTGCACAAGTTTGGCGGGAGCAGTCTGGCTGATGTGAAATGTTATCTGCGCGTCGCGGGTATCATGGCGGAATATTCGCAACCGGGCGATCTGATGGTCGTGTCGGCAGCAGGCAGTACCACCAACCAGTTGATTAACTGGCTCAAATTGAGCCAGACCGATCGTCTCTCTGCGCATCAGGTTCAGCAGTCGTTACGTCGTTATCAAAGCGAACTGATTTCCGGGTTGTTGTCGCCCGAGGTGGCGGACGGCCTGATCGGTGAGTTTATTCGTGACCTTGAGCGCCTGGCCGGGCTGCTGGATAGCGGCATTACCGATGCAGTGTACGCCGAAGTGGTGGGGCATGGGGAAGTGTGGTCTGCACGCCTGATGTCCGCCGTTCTGAATCAGCAAGGGCAAGAGTCGGCATGGCTTGATGCACGTGAGTTTCTGCGTGCGGAGCGTGCTGCCCAGCCGCAGGTCAACGAAGGCGCGTCCTGGCCGCTGTTCCAGCAATTGCTGGCGCAGCATCCGGACAAACGTATCGTAGTGACCGGTTTTATCAGCCGCAACGAGGCGGGTGAAACCGTGCTGCTGGGGCGGAACGGTTCTGACTATTCGGCAACGCAAATTGGCGCGTTAGGCGGTGTTTCCCGCGTAACGATCTGGAGCGATGTGGCCGGTGTCTACAGCGCCGACCCGCGTAAAGTCAAAGATGCCTGCCTGCTGCCGTTGCTGCGTCTGGATGAAGCCAGCGAGCTGGCGCGTCTGGCGGCACCGGTACTCCATGCCCGTACGTTGCAGCCGGTCTCCGGCAGCAACATCGATTTGCAACTGCGCTGTAGCTACAACCCGGAGCAGGGCTCCACGCGCATTGAGCGCGTGCTGGCATCCGGCACGGGGGCGCGCATCGTCACCAGTCATGATGATGTCTGCCTGATCGAGTTCCAGGTTCCTGCCGGGCAAGATTTCAAACTGGCGCAGCGTGATATCGACGTGATCCTCAAACGTGCCCAGGTTCGTCCGCTGGCGACAGGCGCGCACGCTGACCGTAATCTGCTGCAGCTCTGCTACACCTCGGAAGTGGTGGATAGCGTCTTTAAACTGCTCGACGAAGCCGGTCTGCCGGGCGAGTTGCGTTTGCGTCAGGGGCTGGCGCTGGTGGCGCTGGTGGGCGCGGGTGTTTGCCGCAATCCGCTGCACAGCCACCGTTTCTGGCAGCAGTTGAAAGGCCAGGCGGTGGAGTTTGTCTGGCAGTCAGACGACAGTATCAGCCTTGTCGCGGTACTGCGCGTGGGGCCAACGGAAAGCCTGATTCAAGGGCTGCACCAGTCGCTGTTCCGCGCGGAAAAACGCATCGGCCTGATGCTGTTTGGTAAAGGCAATATCGGTTCACGCTGGCTGGAGCTGTTTTCCCGCGAACAGAGCGCGCTGTCGGCCCGTACCGGGTTTGAATTTGTTCTTGCAGGCGTCGTAGATAGCCGTCGCAGCCTGCTGAATTATGACGGTCTCGACGCCAGTCGGGCGCTGGCCTTCTTCAACGATGAAGCGGTCGAGCAGGATGAAGAGTCTTTGTTCCTGTGGATGCGTGCGCACCCGTATGACGATCTCGTGGTGCTGGACGTGACTGCAAGCGCGCAGCTTGCCGACCAGTATCTGGATTTCGCCAGCCATGGTTTCCATGTGATTAGCGCCAATAAACTCGCAGGTGCCAGCAGCAGCGACAAATACCGCCAGATCCACGACGCGTTTGAAAAAACCGGGCGTCGCTGGCTGTATAACGCCACCGTGGGGGCAGGATTACCGGTTAACCATACGGTGCGTGACCTTATCGACAGCGGTGACAGTATTCTGGCCATCAGCGGTATCTTCTCCGGTACGCTCTCCTGGCTGTTCCTGCAATTTGACGGCACCGTGCCCTTTACCGACCTGGTCGATCAGGCGTGGCAGCAGGGGCTGACTGAGCCCGATCCACGCGTCGATCTGTCCGGTAAAGACGTGATGCGTAAATTGGTCATTCTGGCGCGCGAAGCGGGCTATGACATCGAGCCGGATCAGGTGCGTGTTGAGTCACTGGTGCCAGCAGGCTGTGAAGAAGAGTCTATCGACCACTTCTTTGAGAATGGTGATGAGCTGAATGAGCAGATGACACAGCGCCTCGAAGCCGCTCGCGAGATGGGGCTGGTGCTGCGTTACGTGGCGCGTTTCGATGCCAACGGTAAAGCCCGCGTCGGTGTTGAAGCGGTGCGTCCGGAACACCCGCTGGCGGCGCTGCTGCCGTGTGATAACGTGTTTGCTATCGAAAGCCGCTGGTATCGCGATAACCCGCTGGTCATACGTGGCCCAGGGGCGGGTCGTGACGTCACGGCCGGGGCGATCCAGTCGGATATTAATCGCCTGGCGCAGTTGCTGTAGCTTTTGTTGTCGGATGGCGCAGCGCCATCCGGCAGAATTACGCCTTCGCAAACACCTCTTTTGCGGCGAACAGACCGTTTAACGCAGCCGGAAAGCCTGCATAGACCGCCATCTGCATTATCACTTCGATAATCTCTTCCTGTGTTAGCCCCACGTGCAGCGCGGCAGCAATGTGCACTTTCAACTGCGGCGTGGCGTTACCCAATGCAGTTAATGCCGCGACGGTCGCGATTTCCCGATTGCGTAAATCCAGCCCCGGCCGGGGATAGATGTCGCCAAAAGGAAATTCAATCAGGTAGCGTGCAAAATCTGGCGCAATGTCTTTCAGGCTTTCAATCACTGCATCGCCCCCTTCGCCATCCACCTGCTGCAACATCTTTTGACCGGTAATAAAGCGTTCTGAATGCATGATGTATCCCTCGTTTGCTGATATGGCATGGAGGATAGGGCGTGATGTGTTATTTGGATAATACCGTTTCCGTGATACCTTTTCGGTATGACAACATCGACTCTGCACTCGCTGGATATTCGCCTGCTGCGCTACTTTTCCGTGGTGGCGGAAGAGAACAACATGAGCCGCGCGGCGCAGCGCTTGCTTATGTCGCAGCCGCCGCTCAGCCGCCATATTCGCCAGCTTGAAGAACGTCTGGGAGTGAGGCTTTTTGCCCGATACAGCAAGGGACTGACGTTGACGGAAGAGGGGCTACGCGTGCTGGAGATCGTTCGTCCGCTGCTGGCGCTACAGGACAAAACCTATGCCGCACTGAATCAACTCACGCGAACCGGCGCGCAGTCGCTACGTCTGGGATTAAGCACCGCGTTTGAACAGGGCGTTTTTGCGTCGCTGGAAAGCCAACTCAACGCGCGCATAGATAATCTTTCTATCGTGCGTCGGGGTTCTCCTGAACTGGCGCGGCAGGTTCGTCGGGGAAAACTGGATGCCGCGCTGGTGGCACTGCCGCTTGAAACCGAGGGATTGACCGTTACGCCGCTGGGCTGGCAAGACCCGCTGGTGGTTGCACTGCCTTCCGTCTGGCCTGAGGCGAAGCTCGAATCTCTCTCCTTAAACGCGCTTAATCATCGGCCTCTCTTCTGGTTTAAACGCGAACGGAGTCCGGCTTTTTTTGATTACACCCGGCAAACGTTCCGCCGTGCCGGTTACTCCCCTGTCTGTCTTGAAGAACCTCTGGAACATGATGTGCTGCTGGCGCGAATTGCCCACGGAGACGGTCTGAGTATATTCCCATCCTCTTTTGCCGCCATTCAGCGTCACGGTGTTGTATTCCGCCCACTCAGCGGCACTGAACTATGCATCAGTGCCGGGCTGGTGACGCTGCCTGAGAATACCGCACGGTTATCATTTCTGGCTGATGTGAACTTTTTTCATCTTCGCTGAACATTCCTCACCAATTATGATGATTTTCCAGTTGACGCCCGTCCGCTTTTCCGTCATTTTTACATCTGGACGTCTAAACGGATAGATGTTCGTAGCGCAATGAATAACAACACGCGATTGATGAGGTAAGGTATGAGCTTTTTTCACGCCAACCAGCGGGAAGCCCTGAATCAGAGCCTGGCTGAGGTGCACGGCCAGATTAATGTTTCGTTTGAATTTTTTCCGCCGCGCACCAGTGAAATGGAACAGACCTTGTGGAACTCCATCGATCGCCTGAGCAGCCTCAAGCCGAAATTTGTCTCCGTTACCTACGGTGCTAACTCCGGCGAGCGCGACCGCACGCACAGCATCATCAAAGGCATTAAAGATCGCACCGGTCTGGAAGCGGTACCGCACCTGACCTGTATCGACGCAACCCGTGATGAACTGCGCGCTATCGCAAAAGATTACTGGGATAACGGTATTCGTCATATCGTGGCGCTGCGTGGCGACCTGCCTCCGGACAGCGGTAAACCTGAAATGTACGCCGCCGATCTGGTGACGCTGCTCAAAGAGGTCGCAGACTTCGATATCTCCGTCGCCGCTTACCCGGAAGTTCATCCGGAAGCGAAAAGCGCACAGGCGGATCTGCTTAACCTGAGACGTAAGGTTGAGGCCGGTGCCAACCGCGCGATCACCCAGTTCTTCTTCGACGTAGAAAGCTATCTGCGTTTCCGCGACCGCTGTGCGGCGACGGGCATTGATGTTGAAATCATTCCGGGAATTTTGCCGGTCACCAACTTTAAACAGGCGAAGAAATTTGCCGACATGACCAACGTGCGTATTCCGGCGTGGATGTCACAGATGTTTGAAGGGCTGGATGACGATGCCGAAACCCGTAAGCTGGTGGGCGCCAGCATCGCCATGGACATGGTGAAAATCCTCAGCCGCGAAGGGGTGAAAGACTTCCACTTCTACACGCTAAACCGTGCGGAAATGAGCTACGCCATCTGCCACACGCTGGGCGTGCGTCCGGCAGTGTAAGAACGCGCAAAACGCCGGGTGATGCGATCATCCGGCGACGCTATATGCCACCTCGCCACAACAGAACGTGGTGTGCACATCGTAGTTATCCTCCAGTACCACGATGTCGGCGTCATAGCCGCGCTGCAGTTTTCCTTTGTGTCCGTCCAGCCCCAGCAGTCGTGCCGGGTTAATCGTGCAGGATTTCAGCGCTGTGCCAAACGGCACCATCGCCCCTTCGACCATATTGTATAAGCCGCGATTCAAATGCAGCGTGCTGCCGACCAGTACGCCGTTTTCGCGCCGTCTAGCGCCATCTTCGCCTAAAATCATCGGTTCGCCGCCGAACATGTAGCGTCCGGGTGGGCATCCTTTCGATTTCATCGAGTCGCTGATCATGATGACGTAGTCGTCATTTTTCACCCGATACAAATGTGAGGCAGAGACCAGGCTGACGAAGATGCCGTCGGCAATCACTTCGCCGTACAGGCCATCCAGGCGAAAAGCGGCACCGAGCAGGCCCGGCTCGCGATTCACATATTTCGCCATGCCGTTATAAACATGGGTGACGTTCTTCGCGCCATTGGCCACTGCCGCCAGCGCCTGTTCGAACGAGGCGTCGGAATGACCCATATTGACGATGATTCCCCGCTGCACGCAGTAGCGGGTTAATGCCAGGCCTTCGTCTTCTTCCGGTGCCAGCGTAATAGCAATAATGCGGTTGCGCGCCGCTTTTTCGAACATCTGAAATTCGACCACGCTGGCCGGGCGAATCTGTTTTTCCGGCTGTGCACCGCGGTATTTCTGGCACAGAAATGGGCCTTCGAAATGAATACCGAGGATCTCCGCGCCAACGTAGTCGCTGTCCATCACACGGGAAATGGTCTCCAGCGCGGTGAGCAGGGTAGCATCCTTGTCGGTCACTGTGGTGGGGCAGAAGGCCGTTACCCCTTCTGCCGGAAGATTGGCTGCCCAACGGCGTAAGCCTTCGGGATCGTTTTCGTTGGTATCGTAATCCCATCCGCCGTGGGCGTGGCTGTCGATAAAGCCGGGGATAATACGCCGTCCGGCAAAATCTAAGGTGGCGTTGTCAGACAAGCCCATGACGATATCGCTAATACGGCCATTTTCGATGTGAATATTCGCCGGGAAAAAACCGCCGGAAAGCCAGACACGCTCGCTTTGGATGATCATGGTGTCACCTCAGAGAAGGAATAAGTGATGCGGCTTCCCGGTCGCAGATAATGGTGACATCGGGATGTAATAGCAGAAATGAGGCCGGGAAAAGCGGGTCAATCGCCGTGCATGCATACAGCTGTTTCATGACCTGCGCTTTTGACTTGCCGTTAGCAATCAGCACGATCTCTTTGCTTTTGAGGATAGTCCCCATACCGAGGGTAATTGCCTGGCGTGGCACATCTTCACGGCGTTCAAAGAAGCGGGCGTTGGCTTCAATGGTCTCGTCATTCAAATCGATAACGTGGCACACCGGGCTGTGAGTCGTGTGCGGTTCGTTAAAACCGATATGTCCGTCATGGCCGATACCAAGGACGGCGAGATCAAAGTTGCCGAGATCCTGAATCGCACGTTCATAACGGGTGCATTCAACCGCCAGGTCTGCGGCCAGTACATTGGGCACAAAGCGGTTTTCCGCCGGCAGGTTGGCATGCTGATAAAAGTAATGTTCCAGGAACCAGTAATAGCTCTGCGGATCGTCTTTGGTCAGCGGGATGTATTCATCAATATTGAACGAATATGCACGCGAAAAATCCGCTTCGTTTTCCCGTGCCATGCGGCTCATCTCTTCCAGTAAGCCCACTGGCGTACCGCCGGTAGGCAGCGCCATCACTAAGTCGGGTTTACGCTCCAGCGCCTGCGCCACGCGTTTTGCCGCCAGCGCGCTCATCTGCGCGTAGTTATTCGTAAGGGTAAAGTTCAGCATCTGTTTTCCTTAACCGCCGATGGTGGCCTTGAGACCAAGCTCTTCGGCATACTGTTTTGTCTGTGCGATCATGTCCCGCTGAACGGGCGGGAGATCGTGAAGAAGGTAGGGCATCCCGAGCTTTTCATATTTGCCGATGCCGTAAATGTGATACTCCAGAATATCCACCTGCTGCACGGCACTGCCGAGGCTGTGGATAAAATCAAGCCGCTTGCGGATATCTTCCGCCTGATCGTTACGCGTCGGGACGATCACCATGCGCGCCAGCATGGGTTTGCCCATGGCGGCGATCGCTTTTGCGTTCTCCAGGATCAAGCGGTTATCCACTCCCGTACAGGCGAGGTGGAGCTCCGGGTTGAACGCTTTGAAGTCGTACGACACCATATCCACCATGTCGACCAGGGGCAGCAGCTTGTCACGGCGTATGTTACCGGCCGTGTCGAGACAGAGATGAACACCTTCTGCTTTCAGGTGCTGCGCGGTTTGCGTGACAAATTCTGCCTGTAGCGCGGGCTCTCCGCCGGAGAAGGTGACGCCACCCTGGCTTTCGTCGTAAAAGGCTTTATCGCGTAACAGCAGATCCGCCAGCTCGCGGGAGGTCATCTCTTTGCCGACTTTTTCGTACGCGTCGTAAGGGCAGATATCGACCATGTCGAGCAGATTACTGCACTGTTTGCGGTCAATCACCACGCCCTGACCCGGTTCGGCGAAGGTAATGGCATTGTTTGCCGCCGCCTGCACACATGATCCGCACTGGCGGCAGCGCTCTTTAAACCAGAACACGTTAAAGCCTGGCTTGATGGTTTCCGGATTCGCACACCACTGGCAGCGAAGATTGCACTGTTGCATAAATACCGTACTGCGCAATCCTGGACCGTCTTTGGTGGAATAGCGCTGAATGCGGGATATCAGGCCATTTCTCATGTCACCTCCATATATGCCCTAAATAATTCGAGTTGCAGGAAGGCGGCAAGGGAGCGAATCCCCAGGAGCTTACATAAGTAAGTGACTGGGGTGAGCGAGTGTGGCCAACGCATCTGCAACTTGAAGTATGACGGGATATTTACCAGCTCAGTTCCGTACGGGCGATAATCGCATCCTGCGCTTCCGGCATTAGCGTTGAGAACAGGGCACAATACCCGGCCACGCGCACCATCAGGTTTGGGTAATCTTCCGGTTTGGCTTTTGCAGCACGCAGAATATTCGAGTCGATGATATTGAACTGGTTGTGGAAGATATTCTTCGCCCGGCTGGCTTCCATGAAATGGGTGAATTTCTCCAGGTTATCGTCGCCTTCCAGCGCGCTCGGAGTGAATTTCATATTCAGCAGCTGACCGCCAGCGATTTTCTGGTTGGGCAGTTTCGCCACGGAGTTAATCACCGCCGTCGGGCCTTCTTTATCCGCGCCGAGGCACGGAGACGCACCTTCGTTAAGCGGCAACGTCGCCAGACGGCCATCCGGCGTTGCCCCCACATCAAAACCGTTCGGCACGTAAGAGGTGATGTTGGAGGTGGACATGGTGTAGCCACAGCCTTTGGGTCCCTTGCCGTAACGATCGGTTTTGTATTTCGGCAGCAGCTTGAGATAGGACTCGAACACATCTGCGACGATGTAGTCGACATAGTCGATATCGTTACCGAACTTCGGCGCGTTGCGACACAGCTTACGTACGCGGGCACCTTCGATACCGTCGAAGTTGCTGTCCATAGCGTCGCGCAGTTGTTTGAGGGTAAGTACCTTGTCATCAAAGACCAGCTTTTTCACGGCGGCGAGACTGTCGCCTACCACGGACGGCCCGATGTTGGAGGAGCTGACGAAATCATATTCCGCCCCGCCGTTTTTCAGGGTCTTACCGCGCTCCAGCGAGCAGTTAATGGTGGCAGAGGCAAAAGCGTCGGCATCGTGGTATTTCAGCGCGCGGTCGCACACCAGGTCGCAGTCCACCGCCAGGTCAGAGTAGAACTCCAGCAGCTGGTTCCATGCGGCCCAGAGTTCATCATAAGAGGCATAATTGATCTCCCGGCCTTCTTTGCCGTTCACTTTTACCAACTGTACGCCGGTTGCCGGGTCGCAGCCGTTGTTCATCACCAGCTCAAGGATTTTGCCGAAGTTCACGTAGGTCATTCCGGTAGCGCGATGGCCCCAACGCCCCGGAATTGCCGTTTCCACGCAGCCCATCGAGGCATATTCACGTGCTACTTCTTCCGTCAGGCCGAGGGTCATCATCGCCGGGATCACCACTTCGTCACAAAAGATAGACGGCATACCGAAGCCTTTGCGGATCAGTTTTGCGGAATCCTGCATCAGTGAATGTGGGGTGTCTTTAGAGAAACGCACGCTCAGGTTTGGCTCCTGCAGGCCGGTCAATGCCATGGCTTCCAGTGACAAATAAGAGAGGTCGTTGGTACCGTCGGTGCCGTCCGGCTTCATGCCGCCAACCATCAGGTTGGAATAAAGCGGGTAACCGCCGCTGTACTGCGTGTGGCCCCATGGGCGCACTTTGTTGAGACTATTGGTCATAATGAAGAAGTGAGTCAGGATCTCCAGCGCCTTCTCTTTGCTGATCTTGCCGGCGTTGATGTCCGCTTCGTAGAACGGCCAGACGTACTGGTCAAAGCGGCCGAAGGAGAAGGAGTGACCGTTACTTTCGATCATCATCAGCAGGTGGGTCAGATAGACGGTTTCCACCGCTTCGTAGAAGTTCTGCGCCTTGCCTTCCATCAGGTGGGCGAACATATCGCTCATCGCCAGTAGCTCGTCGCGACGTTTCGCGTCGGCGGTTTTCCCGGCTTCTTTTTTGGCGAGCACGGAGAAGCGTTTGCAGTAATTGAGTGCCGCTTCCATAGTGATAATGACGGCTTTATAGAAATCGGTCTGTTCTGCGGTCAGGTCCTGGTCTTCTGCCAGATGCTGTCTGGCGATATCGCGCATCCCGCCGTAGCCCACTTCCAGCACAAAATCATGGTTCGGGATGATGTGGCCATCGCCGGACATGCTGATGCCGCCACGGTGCAGGACGCCCTGTTTTTCTGCCAGACGGTTAATTTGCGGCAGATTGGCCAGTACTTCATCCTGATGGGTTTTACCCTGCCAGTAGTCTTGTAATACGCGCAGGCGCGCTTTGGTTTCTTCGCTGACCTGGAAGCTGTCGCCGGAGCGTTTGTCGAACGCGTCCAGCTCGTCGATAACCCAGTTGAATGAGTACTCCGGGAAGACCGGTGCGGCAAAGTTAGCACTTGCCTGGTTGCCGACAATCAGCATGTCCGGTTCGATATAGATGGTCATTTTTTCAAGAATATCGGCCATTGCCAGTGCCCGGCGAATAACGATCGATTTGCCTTCGGAGCGTTTGAAGGACTCAGTAATGATTTCGGCACGCTCCGGGCAGATTGTCGCTACGCGGTGGAACATCTGGTCCTGTTTTTTAGCGATGCGTTCGAAATCACAATCGTTATTGGTGGGTTTGAAGCTGAGTAATCCGTTCATAAATTCCCTCACTGGTGAAATGGTTTCTCTGTGTGCATTTCATGCCTGAGGTGTGTTTTTGTCAACCTTAAAATGATT
The DNA here is from genome assembly GCF_965644215.1 of Phytobacter sp. V69. NCBI lineage: Bacteria > Pseudomonadati > Pseudomonadota > Gammaproteobacteria > Enterobacterales > Enterobacteriaceae > Phytobacter > Phytobacter sp. V69. The sequence continues at coordinate 27,402 of NZ_CBFFRL010000019.1, read as the reverse complement.
TATTATGTTTCTTTTGTCACAAAAGAATCTAAATAGAACATTTTAAGGTGAAGGAAAACACAGGCGCCCGTGTGTGGGCGCGAAAGATTAGTCGGCGCTGTCGGCCAGGATGAGTTCTGCGGTATGGCTGTTGAGAAGGGATAATACGTCAGCAGAGAGGCCACTTTGGCTGATCACTACATCGAAATCGTCCAGACGACCATGCCCGGCGAGGAAGGTCTGACCGAATTTACTTTTGTCGGCCAGCAGGATTTTTTGCCGCCCGGCACGCGCCAGCGCGCGTTTCACGTGGGCATCCGTCATTTTGGGAACCGTCAGTTCGCCCTGTTCGTTGATGCCCTGGGTACTGAGGAACACTTTGTCGGCATGCAGCGTACCGAAGAAATCGGCCGTGCTAAAGGAGATCATGCCCTGCGTGTCGTCTTCGTACTCACCTGGTGCGACAATCAGCTTGGTATTGCTGCGTCCCTTAAGCAGGTTAACCACGGGCACAGAGTTGGTGATCACCATGATTTTCTTGTCGAAAACACATTGGGCAAAGGCCAGCGCCGTGGTGCCGCAGTCGATGATAATGGTGTCGCCATCTTCCACTAACTCAGCCGCTTTTTGCCCGATCAGGTGCTTATCATCGACCATTTGTACCGATTTAAGCTGGAAGCTGGGCTCCACGCTGGCACCGCTGGTGAGATACGCGCCGCCGTAGCTGGTTTTCACAATGCCCTGCTTTTCGAAGAACGAGAGGTCACGGCGAATGGTCATTTTGGTGACGCCAAACTTCTCCGCCAGGTCATTAACCACGACCTTTTTTTCTTGTTGCAGAATGGCATAGATGCTCATTCTTCTGTCTGATGATTGCATGGTGCGGGTTCACTAAGGGGAAAAACGCACTATAAAGCACATAAATTGCAGTGACAATATGGCTTGAAAGGAACATAAAAAAACACTCCCGGACGATGCCGGGAGTGTGAAGGGATTATTCCCACTCTTCGAGGAAGCGTTGACCGTACTGATCGGCAACCAGCAGGGCGGCATACACCTGATCTGCCGTCGTGCCACCAGGCATGTTGTGGATGGTTTCCCCTTCGGCACAGGCCGCTTGCGCCACAATACGCATTTTGGTTGGGATGTCTTCTGTGATATCCAGCTGCGCCAGGGTGATGGGCAGGCCAACGGTGTGGCATAACGCGGCAACGGTTTCGATTTCTTCCGCCGGTGCGTTTTCCAGAACCAGCTGTGTCAGCGTACCAAATGCCACTTTTTCGCCGTGGTAGTAATGGTGCGCATCCGGAATTGCCGTCAGACCGTTGTGGATAGCATGCGCTGCCGCCAGGCCGCCGCTTTCAAAGCCGACACCGCTCAGGAAGGTATTGGCTTCAACAACCAATTCCAGCGCCGGCGTGACCACGTGCTGCTCGGCCGCCAGCATCGCTTTTTCGCCTTCGGCGATCAGCGTGTTGTAGCAAAGCTCCGCCAGTGCCAGCGCGGCCTGTGTGCACTGACCGCCCGCCATGGTGGTCGCACCGCTGCGGGAGCAGGCACGTGCTTCAAACCAGGTTGCCAGCGCATCGCCAATACCGGCCGCCAGCAGGCGCGCCGGTGCGCCTGCGACAATTTTGGTATCGACGATCACCCGGTCCGGGTTGTTGGGCAGCATTAAATAACGATCAAACTCGCCTTCGTCGGTATAGATAACCGAGAGTGCGCTGCAAGGGGCGTCAGTAGAAGCAATGGTCGGCGCAATGGCTACCGGCACGCCCATAAAGTGGGCCAGTGCTTTTGCGGTATCCAGCGTTTTACCACCACCAATGCCGAGCACTGCGCCACATTTTGCACTTTCTGCAATTTTACGCAGACGATCGATTTCATTTTGTGAACATTCGCCGCCGAAAGGCACCACTTCGCAAGCAAGGTCAGCATCCCGCAGGCTTTTTTGCAGCGCTTCCTGGGCGAAACCTAAAACAAATTTGTCTCCCACAACCAGCCAGCTTTCTGCCAGTGGTTTGAGATAGTCACCGAGACGGGTGATAACGTCTGCACCCTGAATATACTTACCTGGGGATTGAATAATGCGGTCCATACATTTTCTCCTTTCTGGCGATGCGGGCCACGTACCGTGACCCTGGCGCCGGGTTACAGGTTTAGATTGCCAAACGCGTTGTTCCAGTCCTGTTCAAACTTCTCTATTGCTGACTCTACCGCCGGTGTGTTGAGCATTTGTTGCGCTACATCTAAAGGCAGCGTGATTGCTTCACAGCCTGCCAGCAGGCAGTCGAGCGCCTGACGTGGGGTTTTGAAGCTGGCTGCCAGCACTTTGCTTTCTGGCGCATGCAGTTCCAGCAGGCTTTGCAGTTCCTGAACCATGCGAATACCGTCGCCTCCCTGAGCATCCACGCGGTTTACGTAAGGTGCCACATATTTGGCCCCTGCCAGTGCGGCCAGTAGCCCCTGAGCTGCGCTGTAAACGGCGGTGCCGAGCGTCGGGATCCCTTCTTTTTTCAGCAGTTTGATAGCGGCAAGACCTTCGGTGGTTACCGGGATTTTGACTACGATGTCCGGTACCGCATTGCTCAGCCGTTTAGCCTCCGCCACCATTCCCTCTGCGTCACGGCTCATGGTCTGGGCAAACAGAATGCACTCCGGCCCCATCACTTTTTGCAGGCGCGGCAGCACGTCCCAGATGGACTCTTTGCTTGCCGCCACAATGCTCGGATTGGTGGTCACGCCCGCGATGGGGAAGATGCGCGCCAGACGTTCAACTTCTTTCACATTGGCGGTATCCAGATACAGTTCCATGATATTTCCTCTTAAAGTTCCAGTTCATGTTGCAACAGGCTGGCGATAGCGTCGGCAGATGTGGCGTTAACCAGCGCGCTGCGGAATTCTTCGTGCATGATGCGACGGGCCAGGTGCGAGAAGATGCGCATATGCTGTTCACCGGCGGCGTGTTTGTTGAGCGTCAGCATGATGATGAACTGTGCATCATCGTCACCCCAACGAACCGGCGCTTTCAGGCGCGCTACGCTGATGGTGGACTGCTCAATATGTTCGGATTTGCTGTGCGGAATGGCAAAACTAAAGCCTAATCCGGTAGAAAAGACCGCCTCGCGCGCCCACAGGTCGGCCTCCAGCTTGCGCGGGTAGCGGCAGCGGCTTGCCAACAGCAGGTTGTCGGTCATGCCTTTGAGAACCTCTTCCTTGCTCCGCCAGTCGCTATCAAGCGTGATGCACTGGGCGGTTACCAGCGGTGCGTCCTGCTGGGTCATACGGAACTGAGCCAACAGATGCTCCACTTCGAGCGAGGTGCGACAGGCCATTGCCTGATTCAGCAACTGGCGGCAGGCGCGGCTGTCGAGCTGTGCCATCCGCGCTTTAGCGGCGGGAATGGACGGGGCGCTCATGCTGATCTCGTCCAGCCCCAGTCCGATCAGCAGTGGCAGCACCGACCCTTTCGCGCCGAGTTCGCCGCACAGGCCAATCCATTTCCCCTGACGGTGTACCGCCTGCACGGCGAAATCCAGTGCGCGCAGGAAAGCAGGATTCAGGCTGTTGTAGTGACGAGTGACTTTGGCATTGTCGCGATCGACCGCGAGCAGATACTGCGTCAGGTCATTGCTGCCAATGCTAAAGAAATCAATCTCTTCACAGCAATGATCGATAATGAACATCACCGATGGGACTTCCAGCATGATACCGAGCGGGATCTTTTCATCGAATGGAATATGTTCGTTACGCAGCTGCTGCTTAGCCTCTGCCAGCTTCTCTTTAACCCATAAAATCTCTTCCATGGAGGAGATCATCGGGATCATGATTTTCAGGCTACCGTGGGCCGACGCACGGAGAATTGAGCGCAACTGAGTGGTGAACAGTGTGGCGTACTCTTCATAGATACGCACCGCACGATAGCCGAGGAAGGGGTTCGCTTCGGCAGGAATATTCAGGTAATCAACGGGTTTATCGCCGCCGATATCCATAGTGCGCACAATAATGCTGCGTCCCTGTGCGGATTCCAGCGCCTGACAAAAGATGTTGTACAACTCTTTCTCATCAGGGGCGCAGGTGCGGTCCATATAGAGCATTTCTGTACGGAACAGGCCAACGGCTTCCGCGCCGTTGCCAAAGGCTGCCTGTGCCTCTACGGAGTGGGCAATGTTGGCGGCAACTTCCATGCGGATGCCATCAGCCGTGCGCGCTTCCCGGGTTAGCCAGATACGCTGTTGCTCATGCAGCGCAGCCTGTACGCGGGCTTCCTGTTGATAGTAACGAGCGACAGGTTCATCAGGCGCAACGACGATTGCACCTGCGTTGCCGTCGATATAAACCGTCTGTTGCAGCCACGGTGTTAAGGCCTCAATCTCCACGCCCACCAGCGTTGGAATATTGAATGAACGCGCGAGAATCACCGTGTGCGAGGTTGTGCCGCCGCTTTTTAGCAGCAGACCTTTAAGGAAGGTTTTGTCCAGTTCAAGGAACTGACTGGGGGTGAGTTCATCCGCCATACAAACAGCAGGCTGGGTCAGCTTGCCCGGTGCCGGAAAGCGCTGCTCGCCATAGATTTGCTGCAGGAGCTGGAAGCAGACGTCGCGGACATCCAGCGCACGCTCCTGCAAATAGCTGCTGCTGGAGCGAGCGAATTCATCGCAGAAGTGCCCGGCACTTTCGACAATCGCCTGAGCGCAGCTTAGCCCGCGTGAAACGCCGGCCAGCAGGTGCTGGCGCAATGACGTGTCGCTTGCCAGCGAGCGATGGGCTTCCAGAATTGCACTGGTCGCGCCGTCGCTGTCGAGCAGGCGGAACTCTATATTCTTTATCAACAGCGTCAAGCCGTTATCCAGTGCGGACTGTTCGGCCTCTGCATCTTTGGCGGCAGGCAGGTCGCTGAGTGCGTTGAGATCCAGTGAGGAGAGCCGTGTCAGAATGCCCCCCGCGCTGCCGGCGCAGACGGTGCGGGCGCGGAACAATTGTGGATTCAGGTTGGTAAGCGACGCGGGTAGCGGTTCCAGCTCACTGTTTTTGACTTCCGCCAGCGGCGCATCGCAGTGCGGGAATTCATCACGCAGCCACTGGCTCAGGTGCTGGTGGGCTGCCTGTTCGTCTGCACCAGAAATCAGTAACTGACAGCTATCGCCTGCGAGCGTGTCGGTGCCAATCAACGCGAGCGCGCTCTTGGCGTTACCTTTACGGTCGGTGCGCAGGTTATGCCACTCAATGTGTGAGGTAAAGGTGTTGCACAGCGTTTCAACGTGACTTGCCGGACGCGCGTGTACGCCATTGGGCAGCTCACAGGTAAATTCCACAATCAGGGCCATTGCCTCTCTCCCATAACGATTTCTCGCTACAGGATAAAAGGGCAACACCTGAGGCTGCCACGTGACAAACCTGCCAAAAGCTGGACAAATGTAATGTAACCCTCAAAGTGAGATATCCCTCACAAGTCTGTACGCGTCATATAAATTCCGAGATTAAGCAAGTTATGAGGCGGATCGCATTTTTTTACTGACATTACAAAAATCCAGTAAATGGCCTTTTTATCCACTGTCTGCACCTTGCCGGATTGCCTATTGTTTCCCGCATCAACGTTATGGACATGGGCCTGAACTGGCCCGGGAGCGACTTATGAAAGAGTTGGTGCAGATCCTGAAAAACACCCGTCAGCACCTGATGACCGGTGTTTCGCATATGATCCCCTTTGTAGTTGCGGGCGGTATTTTACTGGCGGTCTCGGTCATGCTGTATGGCAAGGGAGCCGTGCCTGACGTCGCGACGGATCCCAATCTCAAGAAGCTTTTTGATATCGGCGTCGCGGGGCTGACGCTGATGGTGCCTTTTCTCGCTGCGTATATCGGTTATTCCATTGCCGAGCGCTCTGCGCTGGCACCTTGTGCGATTGGTGCCTGGGTGGGTAACAGCTTCGGTGCCGGGTTCTTTGGAGCGCTGATCGCCGGGATTATCGGCGGTATCGTCGTGCATTATCTGAAGAAAATTCCCGTACATAAGGTATTGCGCTCGGTGATGCCTATCTTCGTTATTCCTATCGTCGGCACTTTTATCACCGCGGGCATCATGATGTGGGAGCTGGGTGAACCGGTTGGCGCGTTGACCAGCGGTCTGACCGGATGGCTACAGGGGATGCAGCAGGGCAGCATTGTGGTACTGGCTGTCATTTTAGGCCTCATGCTGGCCTTTGATATGGGTGGCCCGGTTAACAAGGTTGCCTACGCCTTCATGCTGATTTGCGTGTCGCAGGGGATTTATACCGTGGTGGCCATTGCCGCCGTGGGCATCTGCGTGCCACCGCTGGGATTAGGGCTGGCAACGCTGATTGGCCGCAAGAATTTCTCCTCAGAAGAGCGTGAAGCCGGTAAGGCCGCGCTGGTGATGGGCTGCGTTGGGGTCACCGAAGGGGCAATTCCTTTCGCTGCGGCCGATCCGCTGCGTGTCATCCCCTCCATCATGATCGGTTCTGCCTGTGGTGCGGTAACGGCCGCGCTGTTTGGTGCGCAGTGCTATGCCGGCTGGGGCGGCTTAATTGTTCTGCCCGTCGTGGAAGGCAAGCTGGGTTATGTCGCGGCAGTCGCTGTTGGCGCTGTGGTGACGGCAGTCTGCGTGAACGTGCTGAAAAGTCTGGCGCGTAAGAAAGTGTCTCAGGTTGACGAGAAAGAAGACGACCTGGATTTAGAGTTTGAAATGAATTAAGCGAGGAAAAGCCATGACGAAAATTATTGCAGTAACCGCATGTCCTTCTGGTGTTGCGCACACCTACATGGCGGCCGAAGCGCTGGAAAGCGCAGCCAAAGCCAAGGGCTGGGACGTGAAAGTTGAGACTCAGGGCTCAATTGGTCTGGAAAACGAACTGACCACGGCCGACGTGGCGGATGCCGATATGGTGATTCTGACCAAAGATATCGGTATCAAGTTTGAGGAGCGTTTTGCGGGCAAAACCATCGTCCGCGTCAACATCAGCGATGCGGTAAAACGCGCCGACGCCATTATGAACAAGATTGACGCGCATCTTTCGCAAACCGCTTAACTTTTCATTTTTAGAGCCTGTTTCATCAGGCGTTATCGTTGCAGGCAGTTTGAACACGGACAGCGCGCAGGAACCCGAGCGTACACGCAATACGTGAGGGTTACGAGCACTGCCCAGGTTCAGAATGACAAATAAGATAGCCTGATGGACAGGCTCCAGGGAGTTCTTCATGACGAACCGCATCCAACGCTTGAAAACCGCTCTGTTTCAGAACAACCGTGAAATTTCACTTGAGCGCGCGCAGCTGTATACCGCCAGCCATCAGCAGACGGAGGGCGAGCCGGTTATTCTGCGTCGGGCAAAAGCGACCGCGTATATCCTTGAGCATGTTGAGATTTCGATTCGTGATGAAGAGCTGATCGCCGGGAACCGTACCGTGAAGCCGCGGGCGGGCATTATGTCGCCGGAGATGGATCCATACTGGCTGTTGAAAGAGCTGGACCAGTTCCCGACGCGTCCGCAGGACCGTTTTGATATGAGTGACGAAGATAAACGTCTCTATCGCGACGTCCTGTATCCGTACTGGGAAAAACGCTCGATGAAGGATTTCATCAACGGTCAGATGACTGATGAAGTGAAGGCCGCCGTCAGTACCCAGATTTTTAGCGTTAACCAGACGGATAAAGGGCAGGGACATATCATTATCGATTATCCGCGCCTGCTGAATCATGGGCTGGGCGAGCTGGTATCGCAGATGCGACAACACTGCGAGCAGCAGCCGGATAACCACTTTTATCAGGCTGCGCTGTTGCTGCTTGAGGCTTCGCAAAGCCATATTCTGCGTTACGCGCAACTGGCCGAAAACATGGCGGAAAACTGCCCGGATGCGCAGCGTCGTCAGGAACTGCTCACCCTTGCCGCAAACTCCCGCCACAACATGCAGCACAAGCCGCAGACTTTCTGGCAGGCGTGCCAGCTGTTCTGGTACATGAACATCATTTTGCAGTATGAAGCTAACGCCAGCTCGCTTTCGCTGGGGCGTTTCGACCAGTATATGCTGCCGTTCTACCAGGCCTCGCTGACCCAGGGGGACGATCCGGCTTTCTTAAAAGAGCTTCTTGAATCACTGTGGGTGAAGTGCAATGACATCGTGCTGCTGCGTTCTACCAGCAGCGCGCGTTATTTCGCTGGCTTCCCGACAGGGTATACCGCGCTGCTCGGCGGGCTGACGGAGAGCGGGCGCAGCGCGGTAAACGTGCTCTCGTTCCTCTGCCTTGATGCTTACCAGAGTGTGCAACTGCCGCAGCCAAATCTTGGCGTACGCACCAATGCGTTGATTGATAACCCTTTCCTGATGAAAACGGCAGAGACCATTCGTCTTGGTACCGGCATTCCGCAGATCTTCAATGATGAAGTGGTGGTACCTGCGTTTCTGAACCGTGGCGTATCGCTGGAGGATGCGCGCGATTACGCGGTGGTGGGCTGCGTGGAGTTATCGATTCCGGGCAGAACGTACGGTCTGCACGACATCGCCATGTTCAACTTGTTGAAAGTGATGGAAATCAGTCTGTATGAGAATGAAGGCAACGGCGCGCTGACCTACGAAGGTCTGCTGGCGCATATTCGGGCCAAAATTAGCCACTACATCACGCTCATGGTGGAGGGCAGCAATATCTGCGATATCGGCCATCGTGACTGGGCGCCGGTACCGCTGCTCTCTTCATTTATCAGCGACTGCCTGGACAAAGGATGTGATATTACCGACGGCGGTGCGCGCTATAACTTCTCCGGCGTGCAGGGCATTGGTATCGCCAACCTGAGCGATTCTTTGCATGCGCTTAATGGACTGGTGTTTGAACAGCAGCGCTTATCTTTTGACGAACTGCTGTCGGTGCTAAAAGACAACTTTGCCACGACGGAAGGGGAAAAGGTGCGCGCCAGGCTGATCAACCGCTTCGAAAAATACGGCAACGATATTGATGATGTGGATAACATCAGCGCTGAACTGCTGCGTCATTACTGTAAAGAAGTGGAGAAATACCAGAACCCGCGCGGTGGGCCGTTTATGCCAGGTTCCTATACCGTTTCGGCCCACGTGCCGCTGGGTTCTGTTGTCGGCGCGACGCCGGATGGCCGTTTTGCCGGGGAACAATTGGCGGACGGCGGCCTGTCACCAATGCTGGGCCAGGATATGCAGGGCCCGACCGCGGTACTGAAAACGGTAAGCAAGCTGGACAACACGCTGCTTTCAAACGGCACCTTGCTGAACGTGAAGTTTACCCCTGCGACCCTGGAAGGGGCGGCGGGGTTACGCAAGCTGGCGGATTTCCTGCGCGCGTTTACTCAGCTCAAGCTGCAGCATATCCAGTTTAATGTGGTGAATGCCGAAACATTGCGCGAGGCGCAGCAGCGTCCGCAGGATTTCGCCGGGCTGGTGGTGCGCGTGGCGGGTTACAGCGCCTTCTTTGTCGAGCTGTCGAAGGAGATCCAGGATGACATCATTCGCCGCACCGCGCATCAGCTGTGAGGTCATTGAACCGTGCGGCGATGAGGTCGCACGCATTTTCAACATTCAGCGTTACTCACTGAATGACGGGCAAGGCATTCGCACTGTCGTCTTTTTTAAAGGCTGCCCGCACACCTGCCCATGGTGCGCAAATCCGGAATCTATTTCTCCGCGTATTGAAACAGTACGTCGGGAGAGCAAATGCCTGCACTGTGCGCCATGCCTGCATGATGCCGATGAGTGTCCATCGGGTGCGTTTGAGCGTATTGGCCGTGATATCACGCTGGATGAGCTGGAGCGTGAGGTGCTGAAAGATGACATCTTTTTTCGTACCTCCGGCGGTGGGGTGACGCTCTCGGGTGGTGAAGTGCTGATGCAGGCGCCTTTTGCCACTCGTTTTTTACAGCGTTTGCGATGCCTGGGGATTGATTGCGCGATTGAAACGGCCGGGGACGCCCCGGCCAGCCGTCTGTTGCCGTTGGCAAAAACGTGCGATGAGGTGCTGTTTGATCTCAAAATGATGGATGCGGCTCAGGCGCGCGAGGTGGTGAATATTAACCTGCCGCGCGTGCTGGAAAATTTGCGGCTATTAGCCAGGGAGGGAATCAATGTGATTCCCCGTTTGCCGTTAATTCCTGGATATACGCTCAACGCAGAGAACCTACAGCGCGCGTTGACGTTGTTGACATCATTAGGCATAAAACAGGTTCACCTGCTACCGTTTCATCTGTATGGCGAACCGAAATACCGCCTGCTGGGGCAACAGTGGTCGATGAAGGATGTGCCTGCTCCGTCGGCACAAGAGGTGGCGGCATTGCGTGAGATAGCGGAACGCGCTGGTTTTCAGGTAACCACAGGAGGTTAATATGGCAGTCGCACCCGTACGATATCTGGTTGCAGTGACCGCCTGCGTGAGCGGCGTGGCGCATACCTATATGGCTGCCGAACGGCTGGAAAAACTCTGCCAGGTAGAGAAATGGAGCATCAAGATAGAAACTCAGGGCGCACTGGGAACTGAGAATCGCCTGACGGAAGAAGAGATCAACCGTGCCGATGTGGTATTGCTGATTACTGACATCGAACTGGCGGGAGCGGATCGATTTACGCAGAGCCGCTACGTCCAGTCAGGCATCAGCGCCTTTCTGCGTGAACCCCAACGGGTGATGAGTGCGGTGCGTAAACTCCTTTCGGCGCCGCAGCATACCCACCTTATTCTGCAATAGACCCCTTTTCCGTCAATTGGCTATGATACTGCCGACGGTACTCTGACGGCGAGCGCTCCGTGTTTTTGCGAAACAGACGGCAAAAATAGTTGCTGTCAATGAAACCACAGGTGTGGGCCACCTCTTTCACCTTCAGGTCATAACCTTTAAGCAGCGCCTTGGCGTGCTCCAGGCGGGTGTGATTGAGGTATTCGTTAAAGCCAACGGCTCCGGTTTTCTGAAACAGGTGTGACAGGTAATTGGGTGAGATATAAAACGACTGCGCCACCGATTCACGGGTTAACGGCATGGCGTAATGTTCGTCGATATAGTCGCGAATGGCTTCGAAAAGGGCCTGACTGCGCGAGGCCGTTTGAATTTGGCTGCCAAGAAGGTCACTGCAATGGCTCAGCAGGCTGGCGACGATAAGGCGTGCAGTTTGCTGCTCTTTTGGCTGCATTTGCATCTCGTGCAGCGTTTGCAGCAGGAATGAACCAATGCGGGGGCCACGTCGCGCGATGTGCTGTTTAGCCAGGTTATGTAACTCTGCGCCATCCCAGTGGGTGACGCTGAAACCTAGCTGCTGCTTGCCGAACAGAACGCTCAGCGTGGTGACGGGGAGCTGCCATTGGGGGGCATTCCAGCCGCCTGCGGGAACGTACAGCACATCCTGTTCGGCCATTCGTGTGCTCTCTCCATTGATGCTGATATCCGTCAGTGCCCCTTCCAGCACGATCTCCAGGCGCGGGAAATCCACCTGCAACGCTGACGAGGGCGCAGGGCCAACGGCGGTGGCAAAACAGATTTGCCCCAGGGGTGTCTGGCCGCTAATCAGGCGGGTTAGCAGATGGCTGACGTCGTAATTCATGGTTTCCTTTTCCGTGCGCACGAACCGCTCAACCTTAACTGGCGACATAAAAAAAGGCCACACTGCGTGTGACCTTTTGCGCAAGGCTGTGAGGATTAGCCGGTATTACGCATACCTGCCGCTACGCCTGCGATGGTGACCATCAGCGCCTGCTCTACGCGGCGATCCGGCTCTTTACCTTCCTCTTCCGCTTTACGGGAACGGTGCAGCAACTCAGCCTGCAGCACGTTCAGCGGGTCGGTATAGATGTTACGCAACTGGATAGACTCGGCAATCCACGGCAGGTCGGCCATCAGATGGGAGTCGTTGGCGATAGCCAGCACCACGTTGATATCCGCTTCAAGCAACTTACGCAGCTCGCTGCCCAGTGCCCACAGCTCGGGTTTCACCAGACGCTGATCGTAGTAGTCTGCCAGCCACAGGTCCGCTTTGGAGAAGACCATTTCCAGCATGCCCAGACGGGTTGAGAAGAACGGCCAGTCGCGACACATAGCTTCCAGCTCACTCTGTTTGCCGTCTTCTACCACTTTTTGCAGCGCCGCACCGGCACCCAGCCAGGCTGGCAGCATCAGACGGTTTTGCGTCCAGGCGAAAATCCACGGAATGGCGCGCAGAGATTCTACACCGCCGGTCGGACGACGCTTGGCCGGACGTGAACCGAGCGGCAGTTTGCCCAGTTCCTGCTCTGGCGTTGCAGAGCGGAAATACGGCACGAAGTCTTTGTTTTCACGCACGTAGCCACGATACAGATCGCAGGAGATATCTGACAGCTCGTCCATGATGTGGCACCAGGACTCTTTCGGCTCCGGCGGTGGCAGCAGGTTGGCTTCCAGAATGGCGCTGGTGTAGAGCGACAGGCTGCTGATGGTCACTTCCGGCAGACCGTATTTGAAGCGGATCATTTCGCCCTGTTCGGTCACACGCAGACCACCTTTCAGGCTTCCTGGCGGTTGTGAAAGCAGTGCTGCATGAGCCGGGGCACCGCCACGACCAATCGAACCACCACGGCCGTGGAACAGCGTCAGTTCAATGCCCGCTTTCTCGCAGGTTTTGATCAGCGCGTCCTGCGCCTGGTACTGCGCCCAGGATGCGGCCATTACGCCCGCATCTTTCGCGGAGTCGGAATAGCCAATCATCACCATCTGTTTGCCCTGAATAAAGCCGCGATACCAGTCGATGTTCAGCAACTGGGTCATCACATCGTTGGCATTGTTCAGGTCGTCGAGGGTTTCAAACAGCGGCGCGACCGGCAGGGCATAGTCGATACCGGCTTCTTTCAGCAGCAGGTGTACACCCAGCACGTCGGACGGGGTCTTCGCCATGGAGATCACATAGGCGGCTACCGATCCTTTCGGTGCATCAACGATCGCTTTGCAGGTCCTGAGCACCTCAAGGGTTTCATTGCTCGGCTCCCAGTTACGCGGTAGCAGAGGGCGCTTGGAGTTCAGCTCGCGGATCAGGAAAGCCTGTTTGTCGGCTTCGGACCAGCTTTCATAATCGCCGATACCCAGGTAACGGGTCAGCTCGCCCAGCGCTTCGGTGTGACGGGTGCTTTCCTGACGAACGTCAATACGCACCAGCGGCACGCCAAAACATTTCACGCGTCGCAGGGTATCGAGCAGTTCGCCATTGGCGATGATGCCCATACCGCAGGCTTGCAGAGATTTGTAACAGGCGTAAAGCGGTTCCCACAGCTGTTCGTTCTGGCTCAGCAGACCTTCTGGTTTTGGCAGTCGTTGGCCTTTCAGGCGCGCTTCCAGCCAGACCTGCGTTGCCATCAGTTGGCCGCGCAGTTTTTTCATCAGATAGCGATACGGTTCCTGCGCGCCTTCGGCACCGGCCAGTTCGCGAAGCTCGTCGGTACATTCGACCATCGACAGCTCGGAGATCAGCAGTTGAATATCTTTCAGGAACAGATCGGTCGCTTTCCAGCGGCTCAGTAGCAGAACGTGACGGGTGATATCCGCGGTAACGTTCGGGTTGCCGTCGCGGTCGCCGCCCATCCAGGAGGTAAAGCGTACTGGTACGAAATCGACCGGCAGTTTGTAATTCAGGTTCTCTTCGAGCTGTTCGTTGAGCTCGCGAAGATAGTTCGGCACACCTTCCCACAGGCTGTTTTCCACCACAGCAAAGCCCCATTTGGCTTCGTCAACCGGGCTCGGGCGATGTTTACGGATTTCATCGGTATGCCAGGACTGTGCGATAAGCTGCCGCAGGCGGCGCATCAGCTGATGGCGCTCATAGTCGGCGATATCGGTGTTATCCAGCTGCTTTAAGCAGTTGTTCACTTCCACCATTTTGTGGATCAGCGTACGGCGGGTGATCTCTGTCGGGTGGGCGGTCAGCACCAGCTCCAGCGACAGCGATTCAACGGCTTTCTTGATAGTCGCTTCGTTGAGATCGGGTTGGTCTTTCAGTTTACGCAGCGTACGAGCAATCACTTCCGGGTTGTTTGCGGCTTCGCCTTTTGGCGAAATGCTGTGGTATTGCTCAGCGGTGTTGGCAAGGTTCAGAAATTGACTGAATGCGCGGGCAACCGGCAGCAGTTCATCATTGGACAGGTTCTGCAGCGTATTGAGCAGTTCCTGACGATTAACCTCGTTACCAGCACGTGAAGATTTGGACAGCTTACGGATTGTTTCGACCCTATCAAGAATGTTCTCTCCCAACGCATCCTTGATGGTATCCCCCAGCAGCTTGCCGAGCATACTGACATTACTACGCAAAGCGGAATATTGTTCGTTCATGTTAACCCAGACACCCCATCTCATTTTATTTTGTTATATCCACCGTCCTGCAACGTGAAACGGACAGATATCAGACACCGTCTTTTATAAAGCCACGTAAAACCCACGACGTCAATTGCTGCGAAATCGGTTCAGCAAACGAATAAATGGCGTGAATTTACGAAATTTAATTCGCTTTACGGCTAATAAGCGTAGCTTATGGAATTGTGAACAATGTCACTGCATTTTCTCCATGCCCCGAATGTGGGTATCCAGGGCGGTGAGGAGATAAATCAGTGCCAGCAGAAGTGATGGACCACCTGAGTGATCAATTCACGCGTGGGCTTAATAAAGCGGGTCTCAAGATATTCATCAGGCTGATGGGCCTGATTGATTGAACCCGGACCCAGTACCAGCGTCGGGCACAGCGTCTGAATGAACGGCGCTTCGGTACAGTAGTTCACCACATCAGTTTTCTCGCCGAGCAGTTTTTCCACCACTTCAACCAACTGATGATCCGGCGGGCACTCGTAGCCTGGGATCGGCGGATGCAGTTCGGAAACCGTCAGGCGGCCCGGCCAGCGCTCGCTCACGGGTGCCAGTGCTTCATTCAGTAAGCCGTCGAGATCGCTCAGCGTCATGCCTGGCAGTGGGCGGATGTCCATATGCAGTTCACAGCAGGCGCAAATACGGTTGGAAGCATCACCGCCGTGCAGGCTGCCGAGGTTCAGCGTTGGATAAGGTACGGTGAACGCATCGTAGTGATAGCGCTCTTTCAGGTTGTCACGCAGAGTCATGATGCGCCCGATGGCATCGTGCATTAGTTCAATGGCGTTTACGCCGCGCGCCGGGTCGCTGGAGTGGCCAGACTGACCCATCACACGCACCGCTGTGGAGATATGGCCTTTATGGGCGCGGATCGGTTGCAGAGACGTTGGCTCACCGATGATGGCGCAATCCGGGCGAATCGCTGTATTTTCGGAGAAATAGCGCGCACCCGCCATGCTGGTCTCTTCATCGGCGGTCGCCAGAATGTAGAGTGGCTTTTTCAGTTTCGTCACATCAACATCACGCAGCGCATCAAGAATGAAGGCGAAGAAGCCTTTCATGTCGGCGGTGCCCAGACCGTAGAGCTTATTGTCGTGCTCTGTCAGGGTGAAAGGATCGCGTGTCCAGCGCCCGTCATCGAACGGAACGGTATCGGTGTGGCCGGTCAACAGAAGTCCACCTGCGCCCTCGCCAGTACTGGCTAATAGATTAAACTTATTCCGTGTGCCGGGGACGGGCTGAACTTCCACCTTGAACCCGAGGTCGCCAAACCACCCTGCCAGCAGATTGATTAAAGAAGCATTACTTTGATCCAGTGCTTCTTCCGTTGCGCTAATGGACGGAGTGCCAATCAGGGCGCGGTAAATCTCGATAAATGGCGGCAAATTCATTTTCATTGTTGACATACCTGAGTTCGTGATAGTATCAATATTCATGCGTTAATAGTGAATAAAAATACATTAATGTTGAGCGTAAAGGAACCCATCCGGCGCCTTTACAGAGCGACGTGGGATTGATGCCGAATCACTCCCTGGCAAACTTGACGTACTAAGAAGGTAGACTGCCCCGATGTTGAACACGTTAATTGTGGGTGCCAGCGGTTACGCCGGCGCAGAGCTAGTGACCTATGTAAATCGCCATCCTCATATGAACATAACCGCTTTGACGGTTTCAGCGCAAAGTAATGATGCAGGAAAATCGGTATCTGATTTACATCCGCAGTTGAAAGGCATTGTCGACCTGCCGTTGCAGCCGATGTCAGACATCAGTGAATTCGCACAAGGCGTTGATGTGGTGTTCCTGGCGACAGCGCATGAAGTGAGTCACGACCTGGCACCACAATTCCTCGCAGCGGGTTGCGTCGTTTTCGACCTGTCTGGTGCGTTCCGTGTTAACGATCCCGCGTTCTATGAAACATTCTACGGCTTCACCCATCAGCATCCGGACCTGCTCACGCAGGCGGTATATGGCCTGGCGGAGTGGAGCACGGATGCGCTGAAAGAAGCGAATCTGATTGCCGTACCGGGTTGCTACCCGACGGCTGCACAGCTCTCCCTGAAACCGTTGATTGATGCAGGCGTGCTGGAACTGAATCAGTGGCCCGTGATTAACGCGACCAGTGGCGTAAGCGGGGCAGGGCGTAAAGCCGCTATCTCGAATAGCTTCTGTGAAGTCAGCCTGCAGCCATATGGCGTGTTCAATCACCGCCATCATCCGGAAATCACAACCCACCTGGGGGCGGACGTCATATTTACCCCGCATCTGGGCAATTTCCCGCGCGGCATTCTGGAAACCATTACCTGCCGTCTGAAGCCTGGCGTAACCCATGCTCAGGTCGCGGAAATCTTCCAGCAGGCTTATGACGATAAACCGCTGGTGCGTCTGTACGATAAAGGCGTTCCGGCGCTGAAAAATGTGGTTGGCCTGCCGTTCTGCGATATCGGGTTCGCCGTGAAGGGTGAGCACCTGATTGTAGTGGCGACCGAAGATAACTTATTAAAAGGCGCGGCTGCACAGGCAGTGCAGTGTGCCAATATTCGTTTCGGCTATGCTGAAACCCAGTCTCTTATCTAATTGAGTGCAGGCCTGATGATGAATCCATTAATTATTAAACTCGGCGGCGTACTGCTGGATAGTGAAGAAGCGCTGGAGCGTCTGTTTACCGCGCTGGTGAATTATCGCGAATCGCACCAGCGCCCGCTGGTGATTGTGCACGGCGGCGGCTGTGTAGTGGATGAGCTGATGAAACAGCTCAACCTGCCGGTGAAAAAGAAAAATGGTCTGCGCGTGACCCCGGCCGATCAAATCGACATTATTACCGGTGCGCTGGCGGGCACGGCGAACAAAACCCTGCTGGCCTGGGCGAAGAAGCACCAGATTGCTTCTGTCGGCCTGTATCTTGGCGATGGCGACAGCGTGAAAGTGACGAAGCTGGATGAAGAACTGGGCCATGTGGGTCTGGCACAGCCGGGCTCGCCGAAGCTGATTAACGCATTGTTGGATGGCGGCTTCCTGCCGGTGATGAGTTCTATCGGCGTGACCGACGAAGGTGAGCTGATGAACGTCAATGCTGACCAGGCGGCAACCGCGCTGGCGGCGACGCTGGGCGCAGACCTGATTCTGCTCTCCGACGTGAGCGGTATTCTGGATGGCAAAGGTCAGCGCATTGCCGAGATGACGGCAGCGAAAGCCGAGCAGTTAATCGCACAGGGCATTATTACCGATGGCATGATTGTGAAAGTGAATGCGGCGCTGGATGCTGCACGTACGCTGAATCGCCCGGTGGATATCGCCTCCTGGCGCCATGCGGATCAGTTACCGGCGCTGTTTAACGGCACGCCGATCGGTACACGTATTCTGGCTTAATATTTACTGCCCGGCGGCACTTCGTTTGCCGGGCCTGGAAGACCGTAGGCCGGGTAAGCGTAGCGCTACCCGGCAGAACTAACGAATAAAGGAAGCATGTTATGGCACTTTGGGGTGGGCGTTTTACTCAGGCAGCAGATCAACGGTTCAAACAGTTCAACGACTCTTTGCGCTTTGACTATCGCCTGGCGGAGCAGGATATCGTTGGCTCTGTGGCCTGGTCCAAAGCGTTGGTCACCGTGGGTGTATTAACCAACGATGAGCAACTGCAACTGGAAGACGCGCTGAATATCCTGCTGGAAGAAGTGCGTGCAAATCCGCAGCAGATCCTCGAAAGCGATGCCGAAGATATTCACAGCTGGGTGGAAGGTAAACTGATTGATAAAGTCGGCCAGTTGGGTAAAAAACTGCATACCGGGCGTAGCCGTAACGACCAGGTCGCGACCGACCTCAAACTGTGGTGCAAAGACACGGTGGCAGAGCTGTTGACGGCCAACCGTCAGTTGCAGAGCGCGCTGGTGGTGACCGCAGAAAGTAATCAGGACGCGGTGATGCCGGGTTATACCCACCTGCAGCGTGCGCAGCCGGTGACGTTTGCCCACTGGTGTCTGGCCTACGTGGAAATGCTGGCGCGTGATGAAAGCCGCCTGCAGGACACCCTGAAACGTCTGGACGTCAGCCCGTTGGGTTGTGGCGCACTGGCAGGGACGGCATACGAAATCGATCGCGAGCAGCTGGCCGGCTGGCTGGGCTTTGCTTCCGCGACCCGCAACAGTCTGGATACCGTTTCTGACCGTGACCATGTGCTAGAGCTGCTGTCTGATGCATCCATCGGGATGGTCCATCTCTCCCGTTTTGCTGAAGACCTGATTTTCTTCAACACCGGTGAAGCTGGGTTTGTTGAGTTGTCCGATCGCGTAACCTCCGGCTCTTCCCTGATGCCACAGAAGAAAAACCCGGATGCGCTGGAGCTGATCCGTGGTAAATGTGGCCGCGTGCAGGGCGCGTTGACCGGCATGATGATGACCCTGAAAGGTCTGCCGCTGGCGTACAACAAAGATATGCAGGAAGACAAAGAAGGGCTGTTCGATGCGCTCGATACCTGGCTCGACTGTCTGCACATGGCGGCGCTGGTGCTGGACGGCATTCAGGTGAAACGTCCGCGTTGCCAGGAAGCGGCACAGCAAGGTTATGCGAATGCGACCGAGCTGGCGGATTATCTGGTCGCCAAAGGCGTGCCGTTCCGTGAAGCGCACCATATTGTCGGTGAAGCGGTAGTGGAAGCTATCAGCCAGGGTAAACCGCTGGAAGAGCTGGCGCTGGCCGACCTGCAAAAATTCAGCGCGGTGATTGGCGATGATGTCTATCCGATTCTGTCGCTGCAATCTTGCCTGGATAAGCGCGCAGCCAAGGGCGGTGTGTCGCCGAAGCAGGTCGCGCAGGCCATTGCGGATGCGAAAAAACGGTTGGTTTGATCCTCTGCGGGCCCATCCCTCACCCCGGCCCTCTCCCACAGGGAGAGGGAGCAAACGACTAAAATGGCAACTTCGGTTGCCATTTTGTTTTTACCCCGGCTTTTTTACGCAAAAAAAAAGCGGACCGTAGGGTCCGCAAATGTTCACGTTGGCTTTAGTTGTTCAGAGAAAACTCGCAGTGGCATCAAGGGTAATGGGTACCGCTTCGTTTCTTGAGTTAATTATTGAACAGAATGCTTGATAGGGATAATCGTTCGTTGCTATTCTATCAATCGCCACGAACTATCGTGGTGACGGAGGATGAATAATGAATATTCGTGATCTTGAATATCTGGTGGCGTTAGCTGAACACCGCCATTTTCGCCGTGCAGCGGATTCCTGCCACGTCAGCCAGCCAACATTGAGCGGGCAAATTCGTAAACTGGAAGACGAGCTTGGCGTTATGCTGCTGGAGCGCACCAGCCGCAAGGTCTTGTTCACTCAGGCCGGTTTGCTGCTGGTGGATCAGGCACGTACCGTACTGCGTGAGGTCAAAGTGCTCAAGGAGATGGCAAGTCAGCAGGGGGAATCGATGTCCGGCCCGCTGCATATTGGCTTAATCCCTACCGTTGGACCGTATCTGCTACCGCATATTATCCCTTTGCTGCATCAGACGTTCCCGAAACTGGAAATGTATCTGCATGAAGCGCAGACGCACCAGTTACTGGCGCAACTCGATAGCGGTAAGCTGGATTGTGCGATCCTAGCGTTGGTAAAAGAGAGCGAAGCCTTTATTGAGGTGCCGCTGTTCGATGAGCCAATGATGCTGGCGATTTATGCCGATCACCCCTGGGCGAATCGCGACCGAGTCCCGATGTCCGACCTGGCGGGTGAAAAGTTGCTGATGCTGGAAGACGGCCACTGCCTGCGCGATCAGGCGATGGGCTTCTGCTTTGAAGCGGGTGCAGATGAAGACACCCACTTCCGGGCGACCAGTCTGGAAACACTGCGTAATATGGTGGCAGCAGGCAGCGGTATTACGTTGCTGCCAGCGCTGGCGGTTCCACGTGAGCGTATGCGCGATGGTGTGGTGTATCTACCATGCATTAAACCGGAGCCGCGTCGTACGGTAGGCCTGGTTTATCGTCCTGGCTCACCGCTGCGCAGCCGCTATGAGCAGCTGGCAGAGGCCATCCGTGGTGCGATGGATGGCCACTTCGACAGCGCGTTAAAACAGGCGGTTTAAGCCGTTTAGCGCGGCTACCCGATAGGCTTCCGCCATGGTCGGGTAGTTAAAGGTGGTGTTAACAAAGTACTCGATCGTGTTACCGCCACCTTTCTGCTCCATAATCGCCTGGCCGATATGAATGATTTCGGCCGCGCGCTCTCCAAAGCAATGAATCCCTAAAATCTCTTTGGTTTCGCGATGGAACAGGATTTTCAGCGTGCCGACGTTCATGCCGACAATCTGCGCGCGCGCCAGATGCTTAAACTGCGCCCGACCCACCTCATAAGGCACTTTCATTGCCGTCAATTGCTGCTCGGTTTTACCCACAGAGCTTATTTCCGGAATGGTATAAATGCCGGTTGGAATGTCTTCCACCAGATGTGCGGTCGCTTCCCCTTTCACCATTGCCTGCGCGGCAATACGACCCTGGTCATATGCGGCTGAGGCCAGGCTTGGGTAGCCAATCACATCGCCAACGGCATAGATGTGCGGCAGCGCGGTCTGGTACATGCTGTTGACCTTCAGCTGACCGCGGCCATCCGCGTCCAGACCAATGTTTTCCAGCTGCAGGCTGTCGGTGTTACCGGTACGTCCGTTCGCGTAGAGCAGGCAATCCGCTTTCACTTTTTTGCCGGATTTCAGGTGCATAATCACACCATCATCCATTCCTTCAATCTGTTCGTACTCTTCGTTGTGGCGAATAACAACGCCACTGTTCCAGAAGTGATAGGAAAGGGAGTCAGACATTTCTTGATCGAGGAAGGCCAGCAGGCGATCGCGGGTGTTGATCAGATCGACTTTGACATTCATGCCCCGGAAGATCGAAGCGTATTCGCAGCCGATCACCCCCGCGCCGTAGATGATCACGTGGCGAGGTTCGTGGTGCATGTTGAGAATTGAGTCGCTGTCGTAAACGCGCGGATGGGAGAAGTCCACATCGGCCGGGCGATAAGGGCGTGAGCCACAGGCAATCACGAACTTCTCGGCGGTGAGGGTTTCTACTGAGCCGTCCGGGCACTCCAGCGCTATCGTGTGCGGGTCAACAAAATGGGCGTCGCCTTGCATGATTTCGCAGCGGTTGCGCTCATAAAAACCTTGTCGCATCTGCGTTTGCTGGTTAATCACGCTGTCTGCATGATTAAGAATATCGGCAAAAGAGGAACGAAGAAGGCGGGTGTGGTCGCTGTATAAAGGGTTTTGGTTGAATTCGATAATACGGCTGACCGCGTGGCGAAGGGCTTTCGAGGGGATGGTTCCCCAGTGGGTGCATCCTCCGCCCACGTTGTGATGGCGCTCAATGACCGCTATCCGGGCACCTTGTTTAACCAGCCCCATAGCAGCACCTTCGCCGCCGGGACCGGAGCCTATAACTATTGCGTCGTAATCGTAGGAATGTGGCATGGGAAGGCTTACCTGTCCTTATACATAAAAGCAACATAATAGTAACATCATTAGCGGGATAACCCAATTATCGTTGTGCTTTTTTCATGCAGTAAAGCAGAAAGACCTCGTAAACAATCATTCACAATCCAGTACAATCCGGTTAGTTTTATTCTCTGGTATAGTGCCAGCAGGTCTGCGGAAGGATTCAAGCATCGTGATGGGCGTTAGAGCGCAACAAAAAGAAAAAACCCGGCGTTCGCTGGTAGAAGCAGCATTCAGTCAGCTTAGCGCGGAGCGCAGTTTTGCCAGCCTGAGTTTGCGCGAAGTTGCGCGTGAAGCGGGCATTGCCCCGACGTCCTTTTATCGTCATTTTCGCGATGTGGATGAGCTCGGTCTGACGATGGTCGACGAGAGTGGCTTAATGCTGCGCCAGTTGATGCGTCAGGCGCGTCAGCGTATCGCCAAAGGCGGCAGCGTTATTCGTACTTCTGTTTCGACCTTTATGGAATTTATCGGCAACAATCCGAACGCATTTCGCCTGCTGCTACGCGAACGTTCCGGTACCTCAGCGGCATTCCGTGCTGCGGTGGCGCGTGAAATCCAGCACTTTATTGCGGAACTTGCCGACTATCTTGAACTCGAAAACCATATGCCGCGTGCGTTCACCGAAGCGCAGGCCGAGGCGATGGTCACCATTGTTTTCAGCGCGGGTGCCGAGGCACTGGATATCGGCGTTGAGCAACGTAGGCAACTAGAAGAGCGACTGGTATTGCAGCTGCGGATGATTTCCAAGGGTGCGTATTACTGGTATCGCCGTGAACAAGAAAAAATGGCGCATCAAACCGACGAGTGAAGGATGAGTAATGAAACAATCTGTCCAGGATAAAGGTACTTTGTTGCTGGCGCTGATCGCTGGCTTGTCTATTAACGGCGCATTTGCAGCGATTTTCAGCTCGATCGTGCCTTTTCCGTCTTCCCGATTATCTCGCTGGTGCTGACGGTGTACTGCCTGCATCAGCGTTATCAAAACCGTACTATGCCGGTCGGGTTGCCTGGCCTGGCGGCGGCCTGCTTTATTCTGGGGGTGTTGCTGTACAGCACCGTGGTGCGTGCGGAATACCCGACCATCGGCTCTAACTTCCTGCCGGCTGTGCTGTCCGTCATTCTGGTCTTCTGGATTGGCTATCGCATGCGTAACCGCAAGCCGGAACTGTAAGTCGAATAATTGAAAATGAAGCGCATCCGGCTCTTAAGCGGATGCGCTTTTTTTACTTCGCAGTGAGCAGTACGCCGCATTCCATATGGTGCGTGTAAGGGAACTGATCGAACAGCGCAAGGCGCTCAACGTTATGCGTCTGGCTTAGAGTTTCCAGGTTCTTACACAGCGTCTCCGGATTGCAGGAGATATAAAGGATGCGCGGGTAGGCCTGCACCATTTTCTCGGTTTCTGCATCCAGCCCGCTACGCGGCGGATCGACAAAAATCGTCTCGCACTGGTAGCTCTTCAAATCGATACCCTGCAGACGGTTGAACTCACGCACACCGTTCATCGCCTGGGTAAACTCTTCCGCCGACATACGAATGATTTGCACGTTATCGATATGATTTGCCGCAATGTTGTATTGTGCAGCGGCAACCGATGGTTTGGCGATTTCGGTGGCCAGTACGCGGTCGAAATTACGCGCGAGCGCCAGAGAGAAGTTACCGTTGCCGCAGTACAGTTCCAGCAGATCGCCTGTGGAGTCTTTCGTGGCGCCCAGTGACCACTCCAGCATCTGGATATTCATTGCCGCGTTCGGTTGCGTGAAGCTGTTTTCAACCTGGCGATAAATCATCTCTTTCCCGGCGACCGGCAGACGTTCGTCGATATAGTCCTGGTCCAGCTCGATTTTGGTTTTGGTGGCGCGCCCGATCAAGTGCACATTCAGGTTTTGCGCGCGCAAGGCATCACGCAGATGCGTTGCCTCTTCACGCCATTCGTCATCCAGCTTTTTGTGGTACAGCAGGGAGACAACGGCCTGATTGCTCATGGTGGTCAGGTAATCAATCTGGAAGAGCTTATGGCGCAACACTTTATTGCCGCGCAGGCCGGCCATCAGCTCTTTCATTAACTGGTTGATCAGCTCGCTTGCCGCCGGGAAGCTATCGACACGGATTCGGCTTTTGGTCTGCTGATCAAAAATAATGTGGTAGAGGTCATCGCCGTCGTGCCAGATGCGAAACTCGGCGCGCATGCGGTAATAGCTGACCGGTGAGCGGAACACCTCCGGAACGGGCGCGGAAAAAGGCGTCATCATGGCTTGCAGACGCACGACTTTCTCGGCCAGTTGGGCTTCGTACTGTTCTGTCGGCAGGTGTTCGGGTGTCATTATGCTTCCTGAATGATTAAGAATAACGCGGGGGATTGTAGGGATTGCTCAGGGGATGTCCAGCCCCGGATGTTTTTTCAGTTCCCCGCATAGCGGTCTGGACATCTATATGTTTCTGAATGTAGCATCCTTGTACCGGTCCTGTGAGTTAAAAGGGAATCCAGTGTGAATCTGGAGCTGACGCGCAGCGGTAAGGATGTGTGGGATGATAGCGAAAGCAGACACTGCATATATATGTGGGAAGTCATCATCTTGTTGTACCTCCTAGCCCGAAGACCTGCCGGAATTACGTCGCAATAGGTACCGTCGTCGCGAGCTACTGAGGGTACCTGCGGCATCCTTCTTATTATGTGGATGCTCACACAATGATTAAAAAAGCTTCGCTGCTGACGGCGCTCTCCGTCACGGCATTTTCTGGCTGGGCGCAGGACAGCAGCTCAGACACTCTGGTGGTGACAGCAAATCGTTTTCAACAGCCGGTGAATACCGTACTGGCACCAACCGATGTTGTAACCCGTGAAGATATTCAGCGCTGGCAGTCAAAAGACCTTAATGATGTGATGCGTCGCCTGCCGGGCGTGGACATTGCCCAGTATGGTGGCATCGGTCAGAGCTCATCGCTGTTTGTGCGCGGTACCGAAGCCCGCCATGTGCTGGTGCTGATTGATGGCGTACCGATGGCGCGTGCCGGTATTGGTAATGCGATTGATATTGGCCAGATCCCGATCTCGTTGGTACAGCGCGTTGAATACATCCGTGGGCCACGTTCCGCTGTTTATGGCTCTGGCGCCATTGGTGGCGTGGTTAACATCATTACGATGAGTGACGACGAGCGTGCGCAAATTAACGCAGGGATGGGGACCAACGGTTACCAGAACTATGACGGCGCGGTTAACCAACGCTTTGGCGATACGATGGTGACGGCGGCGGGGGCGTATCAGACGACCAAAGGTTTCAACGTTCAGCCGGATTCAACCTATGCGGATGACAGCGATCGCGATGGCTATCGCAACAAGCTGTTCTGGGGCGGCGTTCAGCACAAGTTTAACGAGAACATCTCAGGTTTCTTCCGTGGCTACGGTTACTCCTCAAATACCGATTACGATCAGGGTAGCGGCGGTTACGCTGGCGGCGGTGATGAAAGCCAGAACTACACCCAGTCATGGGATACCGGTTTCAATTACCATTCCGGGATTTACTCATCTCAACTGATTGCCAACTATCAGCATCTCAAAAATTATAATTACAATGCCCAGGATGGTCGCTACGCATCGAGCGCGAGCCTGGACAATATGGAACAGCGTTACATCCAGTGGGGCAACAACGTCGAGGTTGGGCAGGGTTCCGTCAGCGGCGGCGTTGACTGGAAACAAGAGAAACTGCAATCCAGCGGTACCTACAGCACGGATATCTATAAACGCGATACCACCGGGCTCTATCTGACCGGTCAGCAGCAAATTGACAAGGTCACCCTGGAAGCTTCCGGGCGTGAGGACCATGACGAGCAGTTCGGCTGGCATGGCACCTGGCAGACGGCAGCGGGCTGGGAGTTTGTTGATAACTACCGCGCGACGCTTTCTTACGGTACCGGCTTCCTGGCGCCATCGCTTGGGCAGCAGTTTGGCGCAGAGCGATTTGGTATTGCCTCCAACCCGAATCTGAAACCGGAAGAGTCGAAGCAGTGGGAAGCTGGCCTTGAAGGGCTGACGGGTCCAGTAGACTGGCGCCTGTCGACGTATCGCTATGAAATCACTAACCTGATCGATTACGACAACAGCGCTTACTACAACGTAAAATCGGCGACGATTAAAGGTGTGGAGTGGACCGGAAACGTGACGACAGGCCCTGTCGATCATCATCTGACGCTGCAATATATCGACCCGCGTGATGACGAAACCAATAAAATACTTGCTCGCCGTGCGAAGCAGCAGGTGAAATACGAGCTGACCGGGCAGATTTATGACCTGGGCTGGAACGTTGTGTATCAATATATGGGGCAACGCTATGACAATGCCTATGATGCAACAACTTATACCTCTCATACCGTTAAGATGGGGGGGGTAAGCGTCTGGGACATTGGATTGTCATATCCAGTGACCTCTCACCTGACAGTTCGTGGTAAAATAGCTAACCTGTTCGATAAAGATTACGAGACAGCTTATGGCTATCAAACTGCAGGACGAGAATACACCTTGTCTGGCAGCTACACCTTCTAAACTGCGGCCCACCGTGCTGGTGTTTGATTCTGGCGTAGGTGGGTTATCTGTTTATGATGAGGTCCGGCACCTCCTGCCGGACCTGCATTACATTTACGCGTTCGACAATGTCGCCTTTCCTTATGGTGAAAAGAGCGAAGAATTCATCGTTGAACGTGTTGTCGAGATCGTTACCGCCGTTCAGGCACAATATCCCCTGGCGCTTGCCGTCATTGCCTGTAATACCGCCAGTACCGTTTCCTTACCTGCGCTACGCGAGAAATTTGCCTTCCCGGTTGTTGGGGTGGTTCCTGCGATCAAACCTGCTGCGCGCTTAACGGCGAATGGTGTGGTGGGATTACTGGCTACGCGTGCGACCGTAAAACGTCCTTATACCCACGAACTCATCAAACGCTTCGCTAACGAATGCAAGATTGAATTGCTGGGGTCGGCGGAGATGGTCGAGTTGGCGGAAGCGAAGCTGCATGGTCAACCTGTTCCGCTGGATGAGCTCAAACGTATTTTACGCCCGTGGCTGCGGATGTCTGAGCCGCCCGATACCGTCGTGCTCGGCTGTACGCATTTCCCTTTATTGCAGCATGAGCTGTTGCAGGTACTTCCTGAGGGGACGCGGCTGGTGGATTCTGGCGCGGCCATTGCGCGTCGAACGGCCTGGTTACTTGAGCATGAAGCGCCTGATGCGAAATCCGCAGATGCGAATGTAGCGTATTGTATGGCCGTCACACCGGAAACGGTTCTTTTATTGCCCGTTTTGCAGCGCTATGGCTTCGGAACGCTTGAAAAACTATCAGTTTAGAGACGTTTTGCGCAAAAAAGAGACGGTCGAAAAGTTTTTTGAATTTAGCGCTTGTCAGCCCGAAATAAATCCCTATACTGCGCCTCCACTGACACGGAACAACGGCAAACAAGCCGCCAGGTCAGCGGGGTTTTGAGGCAAATGCCGGTGAGAACCTCGCAGAGAAAAGTAAAAATAAATACTTGACTCTGCAGCGGGAAAGCGTAATATACGCCACCTCGCGACAAAGCGCTAAAGCGCGTCGCAACTGCTCTTTAACAATTTATCAGACAA
>NZ_CBFFRL010000018.1:0-41010 GCF_965644215.1 Phytobacter sp. V69 | reverse complement strand
ACTTATCGGTAGTTAACCCTTCCTCCTACACTCTCCACAATCATGTCCGAGCGTTGCACTTATTATCTGAATTCGCGCTGTATGGAATCTATTGATAACTGTGTCTGATTATTTCACGGCGCAGTGCGTTAACCTATTGATATCAAAATCGACACATAATCGCCCATACTCAGACCGGGAGCACGATATTGATGCCTGTCCTGCTATCTCCCGGAACGCTGTGTGCTATTTTAACGTACAAGTTAGCAACGTGCTGATGGGGGCAAAAATAGATGTTTATGTCTTTTACTACAACGATTCCACCGCGAAGATCTTCGCTAAAAACGATCTTACAGCCGACGATATCCAGCAGCTAAAGCAAGGTGGTTTTAAAAAATACCCAACCGAATTTACTGCTGAAAATAAGCAGGTGGCGATTGCACAACTTAACGCAAATAGCGAAGAAAACCTGGAAAACTTGAAAGAGTATTCCGGCGATATTCTTTTTTCTAATGTGATAGAAGCGTCGACATATTTACTGCGTTCATTGATTAAATAACGGCTATGAAAAAGCACAGAATCATCAATTGGTATGACGGTAAATCTTGTTGCTTGTCTGCGACCTCGCTACCTATATCTATGCGACATATGCAATGAAAATCTATCTTGTCCTACACGGTGAAACGCTGTGGAACGTTGAAAACAGATTTCAGGGACATCTGGACAGCCCGGTCACCGGGCGAGGGATAAATCAGATAGCTGCGTTGTGTCGGGATCTGGCGGACAAATCCATTGTGCGTATTGTGGCGTCACCGCTCGGCAGGGCGGTGGCGTCCGCCGGGCAAATCGCGAGCAGCTTAGGTTGCCCGCTCTATCTTGAGCCTGCGTTTGCCGAACGCCATTTTGGTTATCTGGAAGGCAAACGTATGGCCGAACTCACCCAGAAAGAGCGCTTAGAGGCCGAGGAGGTTTTCTCTGGCAGTACGGAGATCTCCCCACAGCATGGCAAAGCATTACGGGACGCCACTTGTAGAGTGATGACTGCTTTGTCAGGCTTATCGGTTAACCACGGTAATATCTGTGTCGTTTCCCACGGCCACGTCATCCAGGCGGTGATCGCTGCGCTGATGGACGCTGATTTGCGGAATTTTGAACGCTATTCCCATTTAAATGGCGGGTATTCGATTCTGGAATGTACGGGCAAGACATTAACCATAGAGAAATGGGGGATTTCAACCCATCTCTTATCCCGATAAATACGATGGCATAACGAGCGGGGGCAGACAGAGGAAACGCGACGTATCTCTTTGAAAGGTCGTTTTGTGACGCAGTTAACTTTTTGATATCAGGAAACGTTTTCGAAGAATCATTTTTTTGCATTCCTATCTCAAAAATAGGCATTGCCTATACATCTTTTACTTACGCACCTCATCTCCGTACCCGGTCATAAATAGCCATTATTTATCAAATCATTAAACTATTTTTTACTTATCTGTAAAGCCTTCGCACAGGGTCTATGCTTATACCATGTGCTTAAAAAACGGGCAGTACACGAATAACCCTTCGGAATAGAGGTTGAAGTGATAATCATTATCACTAACATAGTGTTATGTCCTTCGGGATTTATTACGTGAGGTAGACCAATGGAATCGCAATCAGAAACGTTCGATCCGGCCGATTTTGCCTGGCGCGGACTAACGATGACACCTGCTGCTGCGGAACATATTCGCGCGCTAACCAGTAAGCAACCCGAGCTGCTGGGCGTCCGGCTGGGCATTAAACAAACCGGCTGCGCTGGCTTTGGCTACGTGCTGGGCACGGTAACCGAGCCGGAAAAAGGCGACCTGCTTTTTGAAAATGATGGCGCACGCCTGTATGTGCCGCTTGAGGCTATGCCGTTTATCGACGGCACTGAAGTGGACTATGTGCGCGAAGGTTTAAACCAATTATTCAAATTCCATAACCCGAAAGCCCAGAACGAATGCGGCTGCGGCGAAAGCTTTGGGGTATAGGCGGTACTATGTCTCGTAATACTGAAGCAACTGACGATGTCAAAACCTGGACCGGAAACCTCAATTATAAAGAGGGGTTCTTCACCCAACTGACCACCGACGAAATCGCGAAGGGCATTAATGAAGATGTCGTGCGCGCGATTTCGGCCAAACGTAACGAGCCGGAATGGATGCTGGAATTTCGCCTGAGCGCCTTCCGCGCCTGGCTTGAAATGGAAGAGCCACACTGGCTGAAAGCCCATTACGCGAAGCTCGACTATCAAGATTACAGCTACTATTCCGCGCCGTCCTGCGGTAGCTGTGATGACACCTGCGCCTCGCAGCCGGGAGCCGTGCAACAAACCGGCGCAAATGCGTTTCTGACCAACGAAGTGGAAGAGGCATTCAACCAGTTGGGCGTGCCGGTGCGTGAAGGGCGTGAAGTGGCGGTCGATGCCATTTTTGACTCCGTGTCCGTTGCCACCACCTACCGGGAAAAACTCTCCGAACAGGGCATTATTTTTTGCTCGTTTGGCGAAGCGATCCACGATCATCCGGAGCTGGTGAAGAAATACCTGGGCACCGTCGTTCCCTCTAACGACAACTTTTTTGCGGCGCTGAACGCGGCGGTCGCCTCTGACGGCACCTTTATCTACATCCCGAAAGGGGTGCGTTGTCCGATGGAACTGTCGACCTATTTCCGTATCAACGCCGAAAAAACCGGGCAGTTTGAGCGCACCATTCTGGTGGCGGATGAAGGCAGCTATGTCAGCTACATCGAAGGGTGTTCTGCTCCCGTGCGCGAAAGCTACCAATTGCATGCGGCGGTGGTGGAAGTCATCATCCATCGAGATGCGGAAGTGAAGTACTCCACCGTGCAGAACTGGTTCCCGGGTGATAACAACACCGGCGGGATCCTCAACTTCGTGACCAAGCGTGCGCTGTGCGAAGGCGAGAACAGCAAAATGTCCTGGACCCAGTCGGAGACCGGTTCGGCAATTACCTGGAAATACCCTAGCTGTATTCTGCGTGGCGATAACTCCATCGGCGAGTTCTTCTCCGTAGCGCTGACCAGCGGCCACCAGCAGGCGGACACCGGCACCAAGATGATCCACATCGGCAAGAACACCAAATCGACCATTATCTCGAAAGGGATCTCTGCCGGGCACAGCCAGAACAGCTATCGCGGGCTGGTGAAAATCATGCCGAGCGCCACCAACGCGCGTAACTTTACCCAATGTGACTCCATGCTGATTGGCCCGGATTGCGGTGCGCATACTTTCCCGTATGTCGAGTGTCGCAACAACAGCGCGCAGCTGGAGCATGAGGCGACCACCTCGCGTATCGGTGAAGATCAGCTGTTCTACTGTCTGCAGCGCGGTATCAGTGAAGACGATGCGATTTCAATGATCGTTAATGGATTCTGTAAAGACGTGTTCTCCGAGCTGCCGCTGGAGTTTGCCGTTGAAGCACAAAAATTGCTGGCTATTAGTCTTGAACACAGCGTCGGTTAAGAATTAAGGAACAAACATGTTAAGTATTAAAGACCTGCAGGTAAGCGTTGAAGATAAAGAGATTCTGCGTGGCCTGAGCCTGGACGTGCGTCCGGGTGAAGTGCACGCGATTATGGGGCCGAACGGTTCCGGTAAAAGTACGCTATCTGCGACGCTGGCAGGACGTGAAGACTATGAAGTCACCGGTGGCAGCGTGGAGTACAAAGGCAAAGATTTGCTGGAGCTCTCCCCGGAAGACAGAGCCGGGGAAGGGGTGTTTATGGCCTTCCAGTATTCGGTCGAGATCCCCGGCGTCAGCAATCAGTTCTTCCTGCAAACTGCCCTCAATGCCGTGCGCAAATACCGTGAGCAGGATGAACTCGACCGCTTTGATTTGCAGGATCTGATGGAAGACAAAATCAAACTGCTGAAAATGCCGGAAGACCTGCTGACGCGTTCGGTTAACGTGGGCTTCTCCGGTGGTGAGAAGAAGCGTAACGACATTCTGCAGATGGCAGTGCTGGAACCGGACCTGTGCATCCTGGATGAAACCGACTCCGGGCTGGATATTGATGCGCTCAAGATTGTTGCCGAAGGCGTCAATGCGCTGCGCGACGAGAAGCGCTCTTTCATCATTGTGACCCACTATCAGCGAATCCTGGATTACATCAAGCCGGACTATGTCCACGTGCTGTATCAGGGGCGCATTGTGAAATCCGGTGATTTCACGCTGGTTAAGCAACTGGAGGAGCAAGGTTATGGCTGGCTTACAGAACAGCAGTAACGCGCTGCAACAGTGGCATCACCTGTTTGAACAACATGGCGGGGCACGCTCTGAGCAGGCACAGCAGCATCTGCAAAACATGCTGCGTTTAGGCTTGCCGACGCGCAAACACGAAAACTGGAAATACACTCCGCTCGACGGCTTGCTGAACAGCGAGTTCGTCACCACGGCGGGCGTGCTGAGCGCGCAAGAGTGTGATGCTCTGGCGTTGCCAGTGGATGCGCTGCGCCTGGTATTTGTCGATGGCTATTACAACGCGACGCTGAGCGACGATATCGCCGGTTCCGGTTTTACTGTGACCATTAACGACGACCGCCAGACGCTGCTGGCCCCGGTACAGCCGGAGGTGTTTTTACACTTAACCGAAAGCCTGGCGCAAAGCATTACTCACATCAGCGTCGGCCGTAATCAACGAGCGACAAAACCGTTGCTGCTGATGCATATCACTCAGGGGCTGGCCGGGTCAGAGATGAACACCGCCCATTATCGGCATCACATCTCGCTGGCCGAAGGGGCCGAAGCGACACTTTACGAACACTATGTCAGCCTGAATGCCCATCGCCATTTCACCGGCGCGCGGCTGACCATGGACGTGGCGGCCAATGCCCGGTTACAGCATGTCAAACTGGCGTTTGAAAACCCGGAAAGCTACCACTTTGCGCACAACGACATTCGTCTGGGCGCGGATGCAGCGGCGCACAGCCACAGCTTCCTGCTGGGTGGTGCCGTATTGCGCCACAACACCAGCACCCAGCTTAACGGGGAAAATACCACGCTGGGGATGAACAGCCTGGTGATGCCGGTGAAATCGGAAGTGTGCGATACCCGGACATGGCTTGAGCACAACAAAGGCTATTGCAACAGCCGCCAGCTGCATAAAACCATTGTCAGCGACAAAGGGCGCGCGGTATTCAACGGCCTGATTAATGTTGCGCAACACGCCATCAAGACCGATGGCCAGATGACCAACAACAACCTGCTGCTGGGACGGCTGGCAGAAGTGGACACCAAGCCGCAGTTGGAAATCTATGCTGATGATGTGAAATGTAGCCATGGTGCAACGATCGGGCGCATTGACGACGAACAGATGTTTTATCTGCGCTCGCGCGGTATCGACCAGCAGGCAGCGCAAAAGATGATCATTTATGCCTTCGCGGCTGAGGTTACCGAAGCCATCAGCGACGAAGCGCTCAGGCAGCAGGTGCTGGCACGTATTGGCCAACGCCTTGCGGGAGGCTTAGCATGAGTTTTTCCGTTCACAGCGTACGCGCCGATTTTCCGGTCCTGACGCGTGAAGTTAACGGATTGCCGCTGGCGTATCTGGACAGCGCCGCCAGCGCGCAAAAACCGAATCAGGTTATCGATGCCGAGGCGGAATTTTATCGCCACGGTTATGCGGCGGTGCACCGTGGGATCCATACCCTGAGCGCCGAAGCAACGCAGCGCATGGAACATGTCCGCACGCAGGTCGCTGGCTTCCTGAACGCCCGCACGCCGGAAGAATTGGTGTTCGTACGTGGCACGACCGAAGGCATCAATCTGGTGGCTAACAGCTGGGGTAACAGCCAGGTGCAGGCGGGTGACAACATCATCATCAGCGCCATGGAACACCACGCGAATATCGTTCCGTGGCAGATGCTGTGTGAGCGCGTTGGTGCCGAGCTGCGCGTCATTCCGCTTAACACTGACGGCACGCTGCAGCTTGATGCCCTACCAGGGCTGTTTGACGCGCGTACGCGCCTGTTGGCGGTCACCCAGGTCTCTAACGTGCTGGGAACGGAAAACCCGGTAGCGGAGATGATCGCGTTAGCTCATCAGCATGGTGCGAAGGTGCTGATTGATGGTGCGCAGGCCATCATGCATCACACCGTTGACGTGCAGGCGCTGGATTGCGATTTCTATGTCTTCTCCGGTCATAAGCTCTATGGGCCGACAGGGATTGGCGTGCTCTATGCCAGGGAGGACATCCTGCAGGCTATGCCGCCGTGGGAAGGTGGGGGCTCAATGATTGCCACCGTGAGCCTGACCGAAGGAACCACCTATGCTAAAGCGCCGTGGCGTTTTGAGGCGGGCACGCCCAACACAGGGGGGATTATCGGCCTGGGTGCGGCTATCGATTACGTCAGCGGGCTGGGGCTGGATGCAATTGCGCAGTATGAACAGACGTTGATGCACTATGCCCTGAACGCGCTGGCGGAAGTGCCGGATTTAACGCTTTATGGTCCACAGGACCGTCTGGGGGTTGTTGCTTTTAATCTGGGTAAACACCATGCCTACGATGTGGGAAGTTTCCTCGATAACTACGGTGTGGCCGTACGCACAGGACACCATTGCGCAATGCCGCTGATGGCGTTTTATAATGTGCCGGCAATGTGCCGTGCATCGCTGGTGATGTACAACACGGAAGAAGAGGTGGATCGTCTGGTGGCTGGCCTGAAACGTATTCATCAGTTGCTGGGCTAACAGAGAGGCAAACATGGCCGTTTTACCCGACAGAGACAAGCTGCTGCGCAATTTTGGGCGCTGCGCCAACTGGGAAGAGAAATATCTATACATTATTGAACTGGGGCAGCGCTTGCCCGCGCTCGGTGACGAGGCGCACAACCCGGATAACATCATTCAGGGTTGTCAGAGCCAGGTGTGGATTGTGATGCGCCGAAATGACGATGGCGTGATGGAACTGGCAGGCGACAGCGATGCGGCTATCGTCAAAGGACTTATTGCTATTGTGTTTATTCTTTATCAGCAGATGACCGCTCAGGACATTGTGGCGTTCGATGTGCGCCCGTGGTTTGAAAAGATGTCCCTGACTCAGCACCTTACCCCTTCTCGTTCTCAGGGGCTGGAAGCGATGATTCGCGCAATTCGCTCCAAAGCCGCCAACATTAGCTAAACTAAATAGACAGCTTTCATCCTGTTACGCGAGGTGCATCCGTGCCTCGCTGGTTATTCAGCTTTCGGCCTTTGCCGTGATACAGGACATTCAGCATGAAACGCGCGTCTACTATTACACTGTCTCTTATTGGCGCTTTTAGCGCTATCCAGATGGCCTGGGCCGTGGATTATCCGCTCCCGCCGGTCGGAAGTCGTCTTATCGGTCAAAACCAAACTTACACCGTTCAGGAGAGCGATAAAAATCTGCAGGCCATTGCCCGTCATTTTGACACGGCGGCAATGCTGATTATTGAAGCCAACAACACTATCGCACCGGTTCCCAGAGCTGGTACGGTCGTCACGATCCCATCGCAAATGCTGCTGCCGGATACGCCACGGGACGGAATCGTGGTCAATCTCGCCGAGTTGCGGCTTTACTACTACCCACCGGGCAAAGACATCGTGCAGGTCTTTCCGCTGGGGATTGGTCAGCAGGGGCTGGAAACGCCGGTGACCACCACGCGCGTTAGCCAGAAGATCCCCAATCCCACCTGGACACCTACCGCAGGCATCCGTGCGCGTTCTCTGGCGCAAGGTATTGAATTGCCCGCTGTCGTACCCGCCGGGCCAAATAACCCACTGGGGCGCTTTGCACTGCGTCTGGGAATAGGGAATGGCGAATACCTCATCCACGGTACCAGCGCACCTGACAGCGTCGGGCTACGCGTGAGCTCCGGGTGTATACGTATGAACGCAGCAGACATCCAGTCGCTCTTCTCGCAGGTGAATACCGGTACGCGGGTGACCATCCTCGACGAGCCGGTCAAATACGCCGTAGAACCCGACGGACGCCATTATATTGAGGTGCACCGACCGCTGTCGCAAAACGTTGATGAGAACACGCAGACGCTGCCTATCGCATTCTCAACGACTCTGGCGAGTACCATTGAGCAAGGGGGTGGCGACAGGGCGCTTATCGACAAGGCGCTGTACCGTCGCGCGGGTTATCCCGTGACGATCCCGGTGGGGAAAAGCGGGAAGGTAACAACGGAAAGCGTGCTGTCAGTGCAGAACCGTGACGCAGGGGCAGATGTGAATACGGAAGAGGTGGGGAAGACTGTGACGCAGTAAGAACAGAGAAGGTAAATCGCAGGCAAAAAAATGGCGCACAGTGTGCGCCATTTCATCACAGGTACTCTTACTTACGGTAAGAATGAGCCTGGTTGTCCAGACGCTGGTTAGCGCGAGCTGCGTCGTCTTTAGCAGCCTGAACGTCGGAACGGATTGCGTTCACGTCGTTGCTCAGCTGGTCAACTTTAGCGTTCAGAGTCTGAACGTCAGAAGACAGCTGATCGATTTTAGCGTTGCTGGAGCAACCAGCCAGCAGAGTAGAACCCAGGATTACCGCGCCCAGTACCAGTTTAGTACGATTCATTATAAATACCCTCTAGATTGAGTTAATCTCCATGTAGCGTTACAAGTATTACACAAAGTTTTTTAGGTTGAGAATATTTTTTTGATGGGAATCCACTTAAATTTGATCGTTCGCTCAAAGAAACACCTACTTTGAATAAAACGTTAAAAAAAGTGTGATAAAACAGCAAGCTTCCATCGGATTCATCTTAGATAATAAGCAGTTTAAATAGTGAAATCCGATTTGCTTTTTTATTCGCAGTGACTTAGAGATATATAAAAAAAGCGCCCGAGGGCGCTTTTTTAAACGAATATTCGTCCGGGTATTATTACAGGACGTGTACAGATGCCGTGTTGGTGGTGCCGCTGGAGACCAGAGCGCCAGAAACCATGACCACAACGTCGCCTTTCTGTGCCAGACCGCTCTGTACGGCCAGCTCTTTGCCCAGACGGTAGAAGTCGTCAGTAGAGGCGATTTCTTCAACAAGCTGCGCCACAACGCCTTTGCTCAGTACCAGCTGACGTGCAGTCGTTTCGTTGGTGGTCAGTGCCAGGATGGTGGCATCCGGGAAGTATTTACGTACTGCACGCGCAGATTTACCGCCCTGGGTTGCAACCACGATCAGCGGCGCATCCAGTTTCTCAGCAGTTTCTACCGCACCACGGCAAACCGCTTCGGTGATACGCAGTTTACGGCTGTCGTTGTTGAAATCCAGACGGCTGGTCATCACGCGGTCGGTACGTTCGCAGATGGTCGCCATGATGGTCACAGCTTCCAGCGGGTATTTACCTTTTGCGGATTCACCAGACAGCATCACTGCGTCGGTACCGTCGAGGATGGCGTTCGCAACGTCGCCTGCTTCCGCACGGGTCGGACGCGGGTTTTTGATCATGGAGTCCAGCATCTGGGTCGCAGTGATAACCACTTTACGCGCGCGGATACATTTCTCGATCATCATCTTCTGCGCGAAGATCACTTCTTCAACCGGAATTTCAACGCCCAGGTCACCACGCGCAACCATGATGCCGTCAGACGCTTCGAGGATTTCGTCGAAGTTGTTCAGGCCTTCCTGGTTTTCGATTTTGGAGATGATCTGGATGCTTTCGCCGCCGTGCGCTTTCAGGTGCTGGCGAATTTCTTCAACGTCAGAACGCTTACGGATGAAGGAGGCAGCAACAAAGTCAACGCCTTGTTCGCAGCCGAAGATCAGGTCTTGCTTGTCTTTTTCAGCCAGGGCTGGCAGTGCGATGGAAACGCCCGGCAGGTTAACGCCTTTGTTTTCGCCCAGGTCGCCGTTGTTCAGCACTTTACAGATAACTTTGTTACCTTCGATGGCAGTCACTTCCATGCCGATCAGACCATCGTCGACCAGAACGGTGTTGCCAACCTGCAGATCGCTGGTGAAGCCTTCGTAAGTTACAGCAACGGTTTCGGTGTTGCCGACAACGGTTTTGTCAGTGGTGAAGGTGAAAGTCTGACCTGCTTTCAGCGCAACGTCATTCCCGCCTTCCAGTTTGATGGTGCGGATTTCCGGACCTTTGGTGTCCAGCAGAATCGCCGCTTTTTTACCGGTTTTGCTCATCACGTTGCGCAGGTTCTGGATGCGCTGGCCGTGTTCAGCATAGTCACCGTGAGAGAAGTTCAAACGCATAACGTTCATGCCTGCGTCCAGCATTTTGGTCAACATCTCTTCGGATTCGGTTTTCGGACCGATGGTGCAAACAATTTTGGTCTTTTTCATGACAGTCTTAGTCTTTAAGTTGAGAAGGATATGGAAATCACGCTCCGGTTAGCGCGGGGCTTCGGAGTCAAACCTGTATTACGAAAGTTGCGATGCCACTGCCTAATGATAGGTGACATCAAAAAAGCGTGCAGAGTAATGTGTGCCTGTGTTTCAGCCCAGCCGGGTAAGTCGTAATGTAATGGTTGAGTTTTACAGTTCAATGAGCTGAAACCATTCAAGAGAGAATAGAATGCCATTATACGACGAAAAAAGAGCAAAAGGAAAATGAAAACACTGTTTCAAAAGTCATCTGGGCAGTTTCACAACGAAGTGTTATCAACGTGTTAAGTTCTCACAAAATTGAATTTGCCTGGTTGACGTCAAAGTAAAACCTTTGCCCACATAAAGGCAAAGGTTTAGGGGGAAATACTGGGAAAATAGCGGGCGATTTGCGCCAACAGATTTGAAACAAAAATTTTTTTATTTGCTGTCGCCGAATTTAGCTTAACCGATTTAGCTATTTAGCAATTGTAACGCCTGCGCATGGACCTCAGGGCAACCCGCCGCCAGGATTGTTCCTCCTGCCTCCGGGCGACCGCCGCTCAGGGTTGTCACAACGCCACCCGCCTGCTCAATAATAGGAATTAACGCCACAATATCATAGGGTTGTAGCGAATATTCCAGACACAGGTCAATCTGTCCGGCCGCCAGCATTGCCATGGCATAGCACTCACCGCCGTAGCGGGTCATCAGCGCGGCATCGTCTAACGCAGCAAAATTGACGTCCGGGAAGCGGGGGATCGGTTCGGGTGAGGTGATATGCAAAATCGCCTGATCCAGGGGAATGCCTTTGCGGGTGTTGAGCCGTGCGCTGCCCTGTGGACCGCTGCGCCAGGCCTGCTTGCCATCCGCCCAGAAACGTTCTCCGGTAAACGGCTGGCTCATCATGCCCAGATGCCCTCGGCCTTCAACGGTCAGACCAATGAGCGTTCCCCATACCGGAATACCGCACAGAAAAGGGCGGGTGCCATCAACCGGATCCAGCACCCATTGCAGTGGCCCGGATCCGCTAATCCCGAATTCTTCACCCATAATGGAATGGTCAGGGTAGCGGGCGTTGATGATGGCGCGAATGGCTCGCTCGGCTTCACGGTCCGCATCGGTCACCGGGTCGAAGCGATAACCTTCTTTCGGTTTTGTATCCACGTGCAGATTCAGCTGCGAGCTAAAACGCGGCAACGTCTGTTTATCTGCTGCATCAGCCAGTTCGTGCAAAAAAGCGATATCGGGTACAGCGTGGTTCATGATTCAGCCCTCGTTAATGAGAATACCGTAAATCTTCCATGTGCTCGTTATTGCTCGATTGTGCATTTTTATTGGCTTTTCTTCAAATTTATTGCCTGTGAAAGTTGCGCAAACAATAAAATCATGAGGTTGCTAGTATGAAATGAACATGAACGAGCGCGCCGGTCTCTTAGCATCACCCATTGCCGGATGACAGAAAGTGCAAAGCGCCGGACAAACAGGCAGTGGATACTCAACGGCACCACACGTAATGGTCGTGTGAACCGTCGCAGGACAACCCATCGGGCAATCATGCCAGAACTAGGAGTAATAACGATGACTATAAAAGTACTTGGCTATGCCGCGCAATCCAGTAAAGCACCGCTCGCGCCACACTATTTCGAGCGCCGCGAGCCCAGAGCGGATGATGTGATTATCGATATTCTGTATTGCGGCGTTTGCCACTCGGACTTACATCAGGCGCGCAACGACTGGGGCTTCAGCCAGTATCCGCTGGTGCCGGGGCATGAGATTGTTGGTCGCGTCACTCGCGTGGGGCCGAAAGTCAGCAAGTTCAAAGCCGGAGATTTAGTGGGGATCGGCTGCATGGTGGATTCCTGTCGTGAGTGTTCATCCTGTAAGCAGGGGCTCGAGCAATATTGCGAAGAAGGCAACATTCAGACCTATAACGGGGTTGACCGCCACGACCATCTGCCGACCTACGGCGGGTACTCACGCTCCATTACCTGCAGTGAAGATTTTGTGTTGCGCATTCCGGAGAATCTGGATGTGCAGGCCGTTGCGCCGTTGCTATGCGCGGGCATTACCACCTGGTCACCGCTGCGCTGTTGGGGTGTGAAAGCCGGCAGCAAGGTCGCGGTGATTGGGCTGGGTGGGCTGGGGCATATGGCGCTGAAACTGGCGCATGCGATGGGGGCGGACGTTACGCTGTTCACCCGTTCGCCGGGCAAAGAGGCGGATGCGCGTCAACTGGGGGCGCAACACGTGGTGCTGTCTACAGATCCACAGCAGATGGACGCCGTGAAGGGGCAGTTTGAGCTTATTATCGACACCGTACCCTACGCTCATGACATCAACCCCTATATGCCGACGCTGACCCTGGACGGCACGCTGGTGTTCGTTGGCCTGCTGGGGGATATCGAACCTGCGGTCAGCACGCTGCCGATGATTCTTGGACGTCGCTCTGTATCCGGTTCGTGTATCGGCGGCATTGCCGAAACCCAGGAGATGCTCGATTTTTGCGGTGAGCACAACATCACGGCGGATTCAGAAGTGATCCGCATGGATCAGATCAACGATGCTTTCGAGCGTCTGTTGAAAAGCGATGTGAAATACCGCTTTGTGATCGATATGCAGACGCTAACAGCCTGAGTCAACGCATACAACGGCAGGGGTATCCTGCCGTTTCTCATTAATGCACCGGGTAAGTTGACATCTGCGTCGCGAGGACAAATTTCGCCCACTCTTGTAGATACTGCTGGCTGGGATTGCACAAAACATACTGCCCGGCAGAGTTTATGCACTGTTCCACATCATTATTAAATGTCGAAATCCCACAAAGGTGCCATCGCGAGCCATTAGCGTTTCGAACTGATGCGTGGCCTTGAATCGCCCGGGTCCCTGCTGCTGTCTGCCGAAAAAATAGGCCTTCCGATTGACGACGAGACCATCAGAACGTTGCTGGGGTCCCCAGGTTGTTAACACCTGATCGGGGTATGCGCCGATATTAGGGGTGATTTTGGGGACGACAACCTGCTGCTCAAAGGCGATGGAAACCTGATTCACCTCCAGCTGGTTAGCTGCGGGGCTGGCCGAGATAACCTGTTCAAATGTCCCGTTCGACGTCGCGGCTATACAGACATTACCCTGTTGAGCGAGCGTCACATCATCCGGTACGGCAAGCGTGGCACCGCTTTCCAGATGCGTCCACAATTGAAAACGAAAGCCTTGCACTACATAAATCGGGCCGCCGGACATGCCTGGCAGTAGCGGAGATGAAAAACGGATCACCGATTGCTGGGTGTCGATGTCCGTACCGGAGAGGCTTTGGGTATTGGCAACCGGTAACCACTGGCCCAGAACAGAGCTGCCCGCAACGCCTATTCGAACATCCTGTTCAGCGATGGAAAGCATTCCCAGCCCATACCCCAGCGCCTGATAATCGCTATTTGGGTTACCCGGCGCGGTTTGCGACAAACTGTTTTTTGTGGGCGGGTCGTTCACGGTAAGCAGTGCCAGATCGTGGCGTTTCAGCACCCGCGCCAGTTGGGCAGTCTTGAACGGCTGTCCTGGGGCATTTTCATACCAGAGCTCGATGCTGCTGCACCCCCAACCACATGCCAGGCGGTAACCACATGTTTAGCATCGAGCCAGGCGAAACCGCTACCATTGCGCGCTGGCGTGTTGCCATTACAGGATTTGGCCTGAACCAACATCACCGATTGTTCAACTTGTTTAGTGATATTCGACGGAACCGGTGCTGAGAGGGCGCAAACCGGAGTAACCGCCGCCAGCAGAACGTAATAGTGGTATTTGCTCATCGTTATTCGACCCCACCAAAATAAAAAAGCGCGGCCTGACCTATTTTTTCACGCCTTTCCGGTGGTAAATGCATAATTTTTTCCGCTAGCGACTGCCAGTGCGTTCCCTGTGTTGCCAGCCATGCCATTTGATCGTCAATCGTGCCATTGCGGCGGCGGGCAAAGTCACTGCAAAAATCGGGAATGTCGGCATACAGGGTCGAATGAAACTGATTGTTGAGACCATCGATTTTTACTCCCTCGGCCACCAGACCGTATTTCATTCGCATCACAACCTGCTGGATTTGGCTTTCCTCGAAACCCAGCGATTGCAGTTCAGAGACAAGTTGTCCTGAGGTTGGTGAAAGGGCGTCATGGGTTCGAACCCAAATACTCGCCGGGAGCGTGACGATCATGGCGAGGGCAAAGGAAATAATCCGGGTGTAATTAAGTGCGCCTGCTGCAAGTTTTGTCGAGCCAGCAAGACCGAAGAAGGCGGTTGCCACCGCCAGTACCGTGGTTAATACCGTTGACGTCACACTGGCGGTTGTTAAGCCTGTGAGAAGCCCGGTGAGAACACCTAACGTCAGACCCGCAGCGATATCCGCCATCGTCTGTCTTGCCATACTTGCCTCCAGAACGTCTAAAGCTATGTACGCGTTACGGCCAGTTCCACACTGCCATTATTGTTGGCATACATCTGCCAGGCATCATTGGCGAAGACATACAAATAGCCGCTCTGTTTCGGCGTAAACGTACAGCCTGAGCCGATACGGAACACTTCATGAGGCAAATAGTTGGTGACGTTTTTCGGTGGCGTTTCGGGCAAGACGTCGTTGGCGACCATTCCCATCAGGGCAAACCTTCTTCGCGTTTTGTATACCGGAAATCCGCCTGGTGGTTATGCGTCAGTTTTTGA
The DNA here is from genome assembly GCF_965644215.1 of Phytobacter sp. V69. NCBI lineage: Bacteria > Pseudomonadati > Pseudomonadota > Gammaproteobacteria > Enterobacterales > Enterobacteriaceae > Phytobacter > Phytobacter sp. V69. The sequence continues at coordinate 26,009 of NZ_CBFFRL010000018.1, read as the reverse complement.
TACAGCGCTTCGACTTTACCTAACAGCGAGGCGGCCATTTGTACCGCTTCACCCGGCTGGAATTTGCCGTCATTGGTTCCCTGTGGGCCACAGATAATGCTGCTGTCTTTCCACTCGCCGGTGGCGTTCAGGCGGTAGGGAACCCCGGCTTGCGGATAGATGCCGGTCGCGTTCCAGTGTTCGCGGGCATAAACCTTCCGGGTGGCAGTGTCGTCCGGGTTTTTTAGGATAACGCCAGGCCAGTAAACGCCCTGGAGTATCGAAGGGCTGGTGTGGCGAGCAACGGCAGACGCGTGGAAGGGGGATGTGGTATCTCAAAACAGGGCACATTCCGCGGACGGGTTTTCAGTGAGGCGAAGACACCGGTGACGGAGTCATGCAGTTGGTAGACCGGATCGGGTGTGAGTTGTTGCAGGACATCGTCACGGAACTGTAAACCCAGCGTCTGGGTTTCTTTTGTCATCCAGTTCAGCGCGCCGTCTGACAAGCCGCAGCGCGAGTAGACGCCGCCAATATCGGAATGGACGCCGGGAAACCACAGTTGGATAACATCCGCATCGGCAGGGACATCGGTCCACAGCGTAGGGATAAAGCTCTGCTTTTTTCATCTATGGCGATCGCATGGCGCGCGTGCTGGATATTGTGGCTCAGCGCGGTGTTATGGAAACGGTAGTTGTTGGGGTTGTCGATAAGATTCAGTATGACCATATCATCCGGCACGTCGAGCGCGCCGATGGTATCCCAGACGCCGATGAAATGGATTGGCAAATCGGTTCCACCTTGATGGACAGGCCATGCGGAGGCGTGAGTCGTCGGGTCGCGATAGTGGGCAAAAATGTCGCTGATGGCAGACCAGATCTCACTCTCACTCAATCCGGCAGGGTTCAGTAACCCACTGAGTGAGATCATGCCGGACAGGCTGCGGACGGTATAGGCCCCGCGGCTGAAACCAAACAACCAGATCGCCGCGCCGGGGTGGTAATAGACGTGTTGTTCGGGCATGACGACCAGGGCATTACGCATTTTTACGACGTTGGTGGGGGCCGGAATTCCATTATCCATTTGATCCGGCGTGTTCCATGTGCCGTCGCAGAATACGATCAGATGCATTGTGGATCTCCAGGTTAACCGGAGGAAAAGTGCGGCTAATGACGATCCAGTAATAGTGTATTGCGCAGTTTTTCGCGTATATCTTTAAAAGAAGACGCTAAGCTGTGGGAAATTTGCATTTTCACAGGTGAAACAGCGGGAAAGCACGATAAGCGAAAGGGTAAATGCTGATGTTGCGCAAAGGGAAATTCGAGGGAATGGAACGGGATACTACTGAGAATGGTGCGTCCGAGTGGACTCGAACCACCGACCCCCACCATGTCAAGGTGGTGCTCTAACCAACTGAGCTACGGACGCACTAAAGTGATGGTGCGTTCAATTGGACTCGAACCAACGACCCCCACCATGTCAAGGTGGTGCTCTAACCAACTGAGCTATGAACGCATTGTTGTGCCTGACAACGGGGACGAATATTAGCGGCAGCCTGGAGATGTGGCAAGCTGAAAATCGCTATTTTATGCCGGAATGCACGCGACTGCGGAACTTTTATACATGAAAGGCATATTTCACTGATGTTAAAGGATAATGATTGAGCAGGATGCGTTTTTTGGGCACTGGTGTGCTGATTATCTGTACAACGCAAAATTTCATTTCCTCCCTTTACCGTTAAATTTCATGGCGCAAAAAACATCATGCGCCATGGACATCGTTTAACGGATGGGGGTGAGCACCGGTTGACCGGCGAAATAAGCCTGTAAATTATTCAACACCAACTGGATGGTAGCCTCGGCAGCTTCAGGTGTGCGCCCGGCAATGTGGGGGGTGATAATGACATTGTCCTGTGCGCTAAGCTCCGCCGGGACGTTGGGCTCGCCCTCCACGACATCCAGCGCGACACCGCCAATACGTCCCTTTTTCAGTGCGTCAATCAAAGCCGCCGTATCGACCACGCTACCTCTGGCGATATTGATGAGAAAACCGTCCGGGCCGAGTGCATTAAGCACCGCGTCATCTACGAGGTGTCTGGTCATTGCGCCGCCGGGTGTGGCGACCACCAGAAAGTCTGACCACTGCGCGAGCGCAACAGGTGACGGGAGATAACACCAGGCGGAATCGGCACGTGGTGTGCGGTTGTGATAGGCCACCGACATACCAAAACCGGCTGAACCGCGCCGGGCTATCTGCTCGCCGATATTCCCCAGTCCTAAAATGCCCAGTTTCTTACCGGAGACCATTGGGCGCAGCTGTCGGGACGTTGCCCACTCACCGCGTTTGACCGCCGAATCAGATTGAACGATGCCCCGCGCGCTCGCCATCAGCAGGGCCATCGCATGGTCGGCGACGGAAGTGTCATTGGTCCCCGGCCCGTGGGTGATGATGATATTCCGCGCTTTCGCAGCCGATACATCGATATTTTCATACCCGGCACCGAGTGCGCAGATGATGTCGAGCTTCGGCAGTGCCGCTATCACGGAGGCGTCGAGGCCCGTTGAGCCGTTTGTGAGCACGGCGCGGATGCGCTTGCCGTTTTGCTCAACCGCCTGCGCGCGGTCTGGGGCTGTGGGGGCATAATGTGTTTCAAAACCCACCGCGGTAAGCCGGGAAAAATGCTCTGGTGCAAGTTCAATCGTAACAAGTAAAGGGATCGACATAACGGTGCCTTCGTATACTCAATTGACTTTATGGGAAGGGGTAACGCATTCAGTCATCTGCGGGAGATATAGCCTGAGAATGATCCTCATGCTGCACAAAATCAAGCGACGGCAGGGGCTGTCGCAAGACGATTGTGTGACAAATTATCAGCTGAGATAAAACAGATGAATCAGAACGGCGCCGATAAGCAGCCAGCAGGGCAGAGAGAAATAAAAGATGCCTTTGTTATCGCGAGGTTTTTTCACGATGAGCAGAACGAGAAAGGCGATGACCAGCAGCGCGATAAAGAGAAGTGTGAATGGCTGGCTGGCGGCAACAATCGTTAACGCGACAAACAGCAGCAGGCTGGAAGCAATAGCAAACAGTTTGATTTTGCGGGTGAAGGCCACGGCGCCCAGAACAAAGTAAACCAACGCGATAATGCCGGCCATCAGGCCTCTCCTTTTGCTGAGGTATCTGTGGTGTAACGTAGCCGCCCGAAGACGGCTACGGTGATATTAACGCGCCGCGCGTTGCAAAATAATGGACGACGGCTGGCGCTGCAGGAAACGCATTCTGAGCATCATCAAAATAGCAGCCGATGTCAGCCCGATAATAAAGCCCATCCAGAACCCTGCCGGTCCCATGCGGTCGACTACCAAATCGGTTAACGCCAGCACGTAGCCTGACGGTAAACCCAGCACCCAGTAAGCGGTAAAGGTAATAAAGAAGATAGAACGCGTATCTTTATAACCACGTAAAATCCCGCTACCGATAACCTGGATGGAGTCCGATATCTGGTACAGACCGGCTAACAGCATCAGTTGCGAGGCCAGAGTCACCACTTCCGGGTTGTCGTTATACAGCAGCGCAATATGCTCACGCAGCACCACCGTAAAGATAGCGGTCAGCACGGCCATGCACACGCCAACACCAAGCCCGGTACGTGCGGCTGTTTGCGCGTCCAGCGTGGATCCTTGCCCCAGACGGAAGCCGACGCGAATGGTCACGGCGGCGGCAAGCGACATCGGCAATACGAACATCAGTGAACTAAAGTTCAGCGCGATTTGGTGGCCTGCCACATCCACGATGCCCAGCGGTGAAACCAGCAGGGCTACAACGGCAAACAAGGTGACTTCGAAAAACAGCGCCAGTGCGATAGGCAGCCCAAGCTGTATCAGACGTTTCAATACGGTCATATCCGGCTTGCTGTAACGCCTGTCATTGCGAATATCGCGCATAGAGCTGGCACGCTTAACCCAGGAGATCATGGCTGCAAACATCACCCAATAGACCGATGCCGTTGCCACGCCGCAGCCGATACCGCCCAGTTCCGGCATGCCGAAATGACCGTAAATAAAGACATAGTTAACCGGTATGTTCACCAGAAGGCCAAGAAAACCCATCACCATGCCGGGTTTGGTTTTCGCCAACCCCTCACACTGGTTACGCGCAACTTGGAAGAACAGATAGCCCGGTGCGCCCCACAGCAGAGCACGTAAATAGCCCACGGCTTTATCAGCTAACTGCGGGTCAATGTCATGCATGGCGTGAATGATATAACCGGCGTTCCACAGCACGATCATGATCAGAACCGATACCGCGCCGGCAAGCCAGAATCCCTGACGCACCTGGTGGGCAATGCGCTCGCGGCGTCCTGAGCCGTTAAGCTGGGCAACCGTTGGCGTTAGCGCCAGCAGCAATCCATGACCAAACAGGATAGCGGGTAGCCAGATAGAGGTACCAATGGCGACGGCGGCCATGTCGGTGGCGCTGTAACCCCCCGCCATGACCGTATCAACGAACCCCATTGAGGTTTGGGCGACCTGCGCGAAGATCACCGGGATAGCCAGCGCTAGCAACTGGCGCGCTTCTGTAAAGTACTTCTGCACTGAAAACACCTTGATATTGTAGTTATATGCGATTAATGGTTAATTCATAAAAAAAGAGCGTAGATGTGTCTTCTGGTCCGGGACACTGCGGGGGATAGTCAGAAATCCAGCATTGAGTTAAGCATTGCGATCAAATCCTTGTTCATCTTGCTTTTCAGTTTGAGTAAACCATTCGGGCGATCGGTGCCCATTTGGTCGATTGTTAATATAAGGAATGGCGCTGGTAAAGGATCCAGCACGAAAACATGCGTCGGGGTACGTAACTGTGTGCCCGAGAAATGTATCGCCGTCTCCTGTTATTGCGGGAAAGTAATGCGAGGCGGTTGTTTCTTTATTCTGCGAATGAGGTTGCAGGCAAATCTTACATGCTGTCGCGCGTTTTTACCACGTTAACGATAATTGAACATTATCCGTCCCACTGTTTTTGGCAGGGGAAAACTGTGCGCCAGTTCGATACCCTCACATTTGGCATCAATAAGGAGAGGGAGAACATGACGGAATCACACGCGGCGAAGCAAATTTTGTCGATTTATGAACGGCATGCGGATGAGTTTGCCAGATTACGTTCTCGCAGCCTGTTTGAAAAAAAGTGGCTGGATAAGTTTACGCAGCAGCTTCACCCGGGTGGCAGCATCCTGGATATCGGCTGCGGGAACGGGCAGCCGATTGCGGAGTATTTTATTCGCAATGGCTTTCAGTTGACCGGCGTGGACGGATCGGCGGCGATGCTTGCACGCGCGCGGGCACATTTTCCGGCACAACGCTGGATCCATCATGATATGCGGCAGTTGCAGATGGCGGAGACTTTTGACGGGCTGGTTGCCTGGGACAGTTTTTTTCATCTGTCACAGGTGGACCAACGTGCCATGTTTGCCATTTTCGCCGCCCATGGCCATGCGGGCAGCACATTGATGTTTACCAGCGGTACCTCGAACGGCACGGCGATGGGGACGTTTGGCGGCGAGCCGCTGTATCACGCAAGCCTGGCGCCCGGGGAGTACCGCGAGATTCTGGCGGAACATCAGTACAGTGTCCTTGATGTGCAGTTTGAAGATCCCGAGTGTGGCAATCACTCTATCTGGCTGTGTAAGAAAGCGAATTGAGATTATCGTGTCGTTTTAGACCACCGGTGCCGTCATGCACCCCGTGAGGCTGGCAACATGATTTTCCTCCTGTTATTGTGCGTTTTAGAAAACGGCGGTGCCGTAAATGACATACAGGAGTGGTAGGCATGTTTACTGGTATTGTACAGGGCACGGCAAAACTGGTGTCCCTTGATGATAAGCCCAATTTCCGCACCCACATTGTTGAGTTACCGGAGCATATGCTGGAAGGGCTTGAAACGGGCGCGTCGGTGGCCAACAACGGTTGTTGCCTGACGGTGACGGAGATTAACGGCAGCCATATCAGTTTTGACCTGATGAAAGAGACGCTGCGTATCACCAATCTGGGTGAACTGGCGGTTGGCGATGCGGTGAACGTTGAGCGCGCGGCAAAATTCAGCGACGAAATTGGCGGGCATTTAATGTCCGGTCATATCATGACCACCGCCGAGATCGTCAAGATTCTGACCTCCGAGAATAACCGCCAAATCTGGTTCAAGGTGCAGGATCCGGCGCTGATGAAATACATCCTCTATAAAGGATTTATTGGCATTGACGGCATTAGCCTGACCGTAGGTGAAGTGACGCCTACCCGTTTCTGCGTGCATCTGATCCCGGAAACGCTGCAGCGCACCACGCTTGGCAACAAAAAATTGGGTCACCGTGTGAATATCGAAATCGATCCACAAACGCAGGCCGTTGTTGATACAGTGGAACGTGTTCTGGCGGCGAAAGAGGCGGCGGCTGCCGTGGTCAGTAGCGGCGAATAAGCGCGAAAGCACACCGGATTAATGAAGGGAGAATACGGCAACGTATTCTCCCTTTTTTACGCAAAGCGGATAATGCCGCGGAACCTGTCAGAAAAAGAAAACCCCGCCGAAGCGGGGTGGGATGTTAGCGTGCTACGCGAAGTCCGTGTTCAATACCCCGGCTGAATACGACCTGCCAGAGTTGAATATCCCGCGAGCGAAAAGCGCCTGCGCAGGCGTTCAGATAGTAGCTGAACATACGTTTAAAGCGTTCGGAATAGTTATCGGCGATTTCAGGCCAGCTGGCGAGAAAACGTTCGTACCAGGCCATCAGGGTTTTATCGTAATCTGCGCCGAAATTGTGCCAGTCTTCCATCACAAAATGCGACTCACTGGCATTGGCAATTTGCCGTACCGACGGGAGGCAACCATTCGGGAAGATATAGCGGTCAATCCAGGGATCCACATTATGATCGGTTCGCCGTGAACCAATGGTATGCAACAGGAAAAGACCATCAGGTTTGAGGTTACGGTCAACCACGGTGAAGTAGGTATCGTAGTTTTTCGGCCCAACGTGTTCGAACATGCCGACAGAGACAATGCGGTCAAACTGATCGTTCAGGTCGCGATAATCCTGCAGGCGAATATCGACATCCAGGCCTTCACAACGCTGTTGCGCCAGTTTCTGCTGCTCTGCGGAAATAGTGACACCCACAACGCTGACACCGTAGTTTTGCGCCATAAATTGCGCCAGACCACCCCAGCCGCAGCCGATGTCCAGCACGCGTAGTCCCGGTTTGAGCTGCAGTTTTTCGCAAATTAAGCGCAGTTTAGCGATTTGCGCACTTTCAAGTTGCTCAGCATCTTTCCAGTAGGCGCAAGAGTATTGCATCTGTGGGTCCAGCATGCGGGTAAAAAGGTCGTTACCTAAATCGTAATGCTCTTTCCCGACGATCCATGCGCGTTTTTTGGATTGCAGATTAAATAATCTTGCCCCGGCGATACGAAGGGTATCTTTGAAATGGTGCGGAAGCTGCTTTTCCAGTCCGGCACGCAGCACTTTACTAAAAAAAACGTCCAGCCGGTCGCACTCCCACCAGCCGTCCATATAACTTTCCCCCAGTCCGAGCGACCCCTCCTGCAAAACACGTTTAAAAAAATCAGGGTTTTTCACCTGAATATCAGATGCCGACGGTCCATTAACCTGGATACCGGCGCGGCTCAGCAGCTCGTTTGCTATACGGAACCAGTTATCATCCCGTACGCTAACCTCTTCTATACACGATGAACTCATAACTTCTCCACCACCAGCAAGTGATCAGAACCTTCAAAGAGCGTAGCTGCTTTTTGAGGCATGTGAGAAATCTCACGGTTTTGGGCCGTGAGGCTGATATCCGACGTAGAACAGAGGAAGGGAGATGACCCTTGCCAGAAAGGCCTTCCGTGGTCAAACGGGAGCGCTCCGGCCCCCGTTAATGCATAATATTTATCGTATTTGTAACTAGCCGAAAAAGAGTATAGGCCTCAAAATCCAGTGATACAACAGAAAACTCTTAGCAAGCTAATCACTAAACTGTAACATAGTCGCTGATGCAACTATGCGTGCGAGGACGATTCAGTGGTCTCATCTGTGTGATAAACATCACTTTCTTGCGGTTGCATACGGTAGCCCAACGTGGCCAGAACGACCGTTGACAGCATCACGCTGGTGGTGGCGAGAAGCGGGTGAGCAATCAGGCCTGATACCACCAGGCTTGCGACGAAACAGAGTCCCAGTTGCAGCGTATTCTGTAGCGCTGCCGCACGTCCGGTCGCGTGCGGGAAGGGGCGTAGCGCCTGAGCCACAACAATCGGATAGATTGCGCCGTTTGCCATCGCCATCAGGCAGAAGGGGATCAGCAGGGAGGTCAGCGAGGCGCCAGGCAGTAGTCCCACGCCCCAGGTTGCGACCACGCTCAGCGCAAACGCTGCCAGCAGCCACGGCAGTAAACGGGCACCGGACCATTTTTGCAGCGCGGCACGACAGCCGTAACCCCCGACTAAAAAGGCGATGGTCTGTGGCACATAGCTCAGGCCGATAATCGCCGGGCCATAACCCATCTCATGCAGAATAAACGGCGAACCGGTAAGCCAGGCAAAGAAGCTGGCGGAGCAGGCGGCATAAATCAGCACGTTACCACGGTAGGCTTTATCGCGTAGCAGAGCGCTAAACGTCAGCGCTTGCTCGCTTTGTGCCGGTTTGTTCGCGGCAGGGCGCAGACGCAAGGCCGGAAGCATCAAAATCAGGGTGATAACAAACAAGGTGGCGAAGATGGCCTGCCAGGAGAAATGCGCCAGAATCCAGCTGCCGAGCAGCGGTGCGAGGGCAGGAGATAACCCGACCAGCGGCATAATGGTGGCAAAAATACGGTTTGTACGCTGCGCTGGATAGTAATCCGTCACCAGCGCCTGCCAGGTGACGGCAGCCGCACAAACTCCCACAGCCTGCACAAAACGCAGCACCAGCAGCCAGACCGCATCCTGAACCCAGAGCATACCAAGACAACTCACGGCAAAAATGGCCAAACCGCTTAGCAAAATAGGCTTACGGCCGTAGCGATCCGACAGCGGTCCCCACACCAGTTGGGCGACGGCAAAACCAGCGAGAAACAGGCTCAGCGTGGCGCTGACCGCTGCGGCAGAGGTATGTAAATCTTGCTGAATGTCGGCAAAGGCAGGCAGGTACATATCGGTGGCTAAGAAGCCTAGTACGCTTAAGCCCGCGAGCCAGACTAAAAATCCTTTTCCAGGTTGCATGGCAGATCTCTTTTTTAGGCAGGTAAACAGGGCTCCAGAGTCTAAGGAGTGCAAGTCGGCTTGTGAAACGCTAATATTTGTCCGGTGGTTTCAAAATTTTTGCAGGCAGATTATGTGGTCAGAATATTCACTGGCAGTGGTTGATGCCGTGGCACGTAACGGCAGTTTTAGCGGTGCTGCGCAAGAGCTGCATCGCGTGCCTTCTGCGGTCAGCTATACCGTGCGCCAGCTTGAAGAATGGCTTGCGGTGCCGCTGTTTGAGCGCCGACACCGGGATGTTGAGCTGACGCCCGCCGGGGTGTGGTTTTTGAAAGAAGGGCGTTCTGTTATCAAAAAAATGCAGATCACCCGGCAACAATGCCAACAAATCGCAAATGGTTGGCGCGGTAAGCTCTCTATCGCGGTCGATAACATCGTCAAACCGGAACGTACCCGGCAGATGATCGTCGATTTCTATCGCCATTTTAGCGATGTTGAACTGCTGGTTTCCCAGGAGGTCTTCAACGGCGTCTGGGACGCGCTGGCCGACGGACGCGTTGAGCTGGCTATCGGCGCAACCCAGGCGATTCCGGTCGGGGGCCGTTATACCTTCCGTGATATGGGTATGCTGAGCTGGAAATGCGTGGTCGCCCGCCATCACCCGCTGGCCGCGATGACGACACCGCTCAGTGACGATACGTTGCGCAACTGGCCATCGCTGGTGCGGGAAGATACATCGCGGTCACTGCCGAAACGCATTACCTGGCTTTTAGATAATCAGAAGCGCGTTGTCGCTCCGGACTGGGAATCCTCTGCTGCCTGTCTGTCGGCCGGATTGTGTATTGGGATGGTGCCCGCGCATTTCGCTCGTCCGTGGATCGATCGCGGCGAGTGGGTGGCGCTGGAACTGGAAAACCCTTTCCCGGACGCCGCCTGTTGCCTGACCTGGCAGCAAAATGACGCCTCACCGGCGCTGAGCTGGTTATTGAGCTATCTGGGTGACAGTGAGACGCTGAATCGGGAATGGTTGCGGGAGCAGGAGTGAGCTGCTCCCGGCGAGATTAACGGCGGTAGTCGCGGAACGGACCGTCGGCAACCGAACGGCGTTCAATCAGGCGCGGATGCACTTCGATGGACTGCGACTCTTCACGTTTATTGACGATGCGGTCCAGCAGCATGTTAAACGCAGTCTCACCCAGCGAGTCTTTCGGCTGATGAATGGTCGTCAGCGATGGGGTGAAGAAACGCGAGTTGCGCACGTTATCGTATCCGATCACCGAAATATCCTGCGGTACGCGCAGGCCCATTTCGTCGGCGGCGCACAGCGCACCCATCGCCATAATGTCGCCACCGCAGAACACTGCGGTCGGGCGAGATGACTGGGTCAGCATTTGTTGCATCGCGCGATAACCGGACTCCGGCTCGAAGTCACCCTGCACGATCCAGTTTTCCGGTACCGTGATGTGGGCTTCTTCCATCGCTTTCATAAAGCCGCTAAGGCGGCCTGCACCGGTATTACGCTCAAGCGGGCCCGGGATCACGCCAATCTCGCGATGCCCACGTTCGATCAGATAGCGGCCAGCCATATAGCCACCGGCAAAGGCGTTATCAATTACCGTGTCGGTAAAGTCGGCTTTGGCTTCGCCCCAGTCCATCACCACCATCGGAATATGGCGATATTCTTCCAGCATGCTGAGTAACGTTTCCGGATATTCAGAACACATCACCAGCAGACCGTCGACGCGCTTTTGCGCCATCATTGACAGATACGCGCGCTGCTTTTCCAGGTTATTCCAGGCATTGCCGAGAATAAGGGTGTAGCCTTTCTGGAAACAATTTTTCTCAACCGCCTCAATGATCTCGGCGAAATAAGCCGCTTCGCTGCTGGTCGCCAGTAAGCCAATAGATTTTGTGTGATTGACTTTCAGGCTGCGGGCAACGGCGCTGGGCGAATAGTGTAGTTCTTTAATTGCTGCCCAAACGGCGTTACGCGTCTCTTCAGCAACGAAACGCGTCTTGTTAATTACATGTGATACGGTTGTGGTGGAAACGTTTGCTCGCTTCGCTACGTCTTTAATCGTTGCCATCAGATCTTACTCCAGACCATATCGTAAACTCCTGATAATACAAAAGGTAAACGTTTGCCTACCATCACCCTGTACCCATAGAAGGGATTGCATTACGCCGGGAAAAAGACACTGGACGTCAGGAGGGGAGTCAATGGCCGGTACGCTAATAAATTTAGCGTCGAATTTTGTCTTATCTTGAACAAAAGGGGAAGCGCTAAAACGTATATCAATCTAAATCCAGCAAGATTTTTACGTTTATTTATGCAAAAATGCGTTACATCACTTTTTGTGTGGAAATTAATAAGGGGAAAAATTGATGAGCACCGACCTGAAGTTTTCTTTAGTTACCACCGTTATCGTTCTCGCTCTGATTGTTGCTGGCGCGCTGACGGCGGCACTGCATTGATTTATCCAGGGGAGAGTTCTCTCTCCCTCATCTTTTCCCACCATTGTCATCAAATCAGCAATAGTCTTTTCGCATTTCGCTAACTTCTGTTTTTTGTGATTGATGTCATACTTTTGGCTTCTGTGACGGTGTCGCGCGTCGACACGGCAATTCCGGAGTCTATTTATGAAGATCAATTTCCCACTGCTTGCCCTGGCGATTGGCGCTTTTGGCATCGGTACAACCGAATTTTCACCGATGGGTTTACTACCCGTTATCGCCCAGGGTGTGGATGTGTCGATCCCGGCAGCGGGTATGCTTATTAGCGCCTACGCCATCGGCGTGATGGTCGGGGCGCCGCTGATGACGCTGCTGCTTTCACACCGTGCCCGGCGGAATGCGCTGGTATTTCTGATGGCGATTTTTACCCTCGGCAACGTGCTGTCGGCAATATCACCTGATTACACAACCCTGATGCTCTCCCGCATTATTACCAGCCTGAACCACGGTGCCTTCTTTGGTCTGGGTTCGGTGGTGGCCGCAAGCGTGGTGGCGAAAGAAAAACAGGCCAGCGCGGTGGCAACCATGTTTATGGGGCTGACGATCGCCAATATCGGCGGGGTGCCTGCAGCAACCTGGCTGGGTGGGGCGATTGGCTGGCGTATGTCGTTCCTCGCAACGGCAGGGCTGGGTGTTATCGCCATGGTCAGCCTCTATTTCTCCTTGCCGAAGGGCAGTGCAGGTGAACGGCCTGATGTGCGCAAAGAGTTGTCGGTATTAATGCGACCGCAGGTGGTCTCTGCACTGTTAACGACCGTGTTAGGGGCAGGGGCGATGTTCACGCTTTACACCTATATTTCACCGGTTCTGCACCGTATTACCGATGCCACGCCGGCCTTTATTACCGCGATGCTGGTGCTGGTGGGTGTGGGTTTCTCCATTGGCAACTACCTTGGCGGCAAACTGGCTGACCGTTCCGTCACCGCGACCCTGAAAGGCTTCTTGCTGTTATTGATCGTGATTATGGCTGCTATCCCCTGGCTGGCGCGCAGTGAAGTTGGTGCGGCTATCAGCATGGTTATCTGGGGAGCGGCAACCTTTGCGGTGGTTCCGCCGCTGCAGATGCGCGTGATGCGTGTGGCACATGAAGCGCCAGGATTGTCATCGTCAGTGAATATTGGGGCGTTCAACTTGGGTAATGCACTGGGTGCAGCAGCAGGCGGTGCGGTGATCTCGGGCGGCCTGGGCTATACCGTTGTGCCAGTTACCGGGGCGATTATTGCCGGGATGGCATTACTGTTGGTGCTGTTCTCCGGCAGAGCCAATGCAGAACGCAACTGCGCTGCGGCGGAATAAAAAACAGGAGGGTTTCCCCTCCTGATGATTACGCGGCGAGATTCTTCGCGACAAACTCCCAGTTGACCAGCGCCCAGAAATGCTCCAGATAATTTGGACGGGCGTTGCGATAGTCAATGTAGTAAGCGTGTTCCCACACATCCACAGTCAGCAGCGGTGTGGCGTCGGTGGTCAGCGGCGTTCCGGCATTAGAGGTCGAAACGATAGCCAGCTTGCCATCGGCGTTTTTCACCAGCCACGTCCAGCCTGAACCAAAGTTCTTCACCGCGGCATCCGTGAATTTCGCCTTAAACTCTGCGAAGCTGCCAAACGCATCGGCGATGGCGGCGGCCACTGCGCCTGTGGGTTCACCACCCGCGTTCGGGGCCAGACAGTGCCAGTAGAAGGTATGGTTCCAGACCTGAGCCGCATTGTTAAACACGCCGCCTTCGGAGCTACGAATAATCTCTTCCAGCGTTTTGCCTTCAAGCGGGCTGCCTTTAACCAGGTTATTCAGATTGGTGACATAAGCCTGATGGTGTTTGCCGTGATGGTACTCCAGCGTTTCCGCAGAAATATGCGGGGCCAGGGCGTCTTTTGCATACGGTAATGCAGGTAATTCGAACGACATTGCTTCTCTCCTTATTGTTTTAATGCACTCAATAACCTTATTGAGTGTAAGGGTAGGGTAGCAAATCGAAACGGGAGAAAAAAGAGAGAGTTACCTGCCACCGGAGCGGCAGGTAATGGGATTAGCGGATCGTTTTTGGCGTAACCATTCTGCGGGCACCCACATAATGACGCTGCCAGTAGTCTTCGCTTAATGAGGTAATCTGAATATCCTGGCCGCTGCGCGGTGACTGAATGAATTTGCCGTTGCCGACATAAACACCCACGTGGTCAGCAGTACCACGACCTTGCGTACGGAAGAACACCAGATCGCCGCTTTCCAGTTCCGCGACGTTGACCGGAGAGGCATCACGCAGGTGATACATTTCGTTTGCGGTGCGGGGAATGCGGAATTTCACCAGATCTTTATAGGCGTAATAGACCAGACCACTGCAATCAAACCCGGTCATCGGGGAGGTGCCGCCCCAATGGTAAGGTTTGCCAATCTGATTCATCAGCTTGGACATTGCGGTTTTCTGTACTTTCTGGATACGGACTTTGTGTGCTTCTGAAATGGCAACAGGTTTGCTGCCTTTCACTTTTACACAATGCGGCTTATGGCCTTTACGCTTTGTGCATTTTTCCGTCATAGCGGTAGCGGCGATGGGAGTCGGGCTGGTTTTACTGTGACGGGAGGAATTCTTACTGGTGGTTTTTTTGCTGCTGGTTGACGATTTTTTCGTCACTGCTACTTTTTTCGTTCCGGCTTTAGCCGTTGTTTTTTTTTCGGTGCGACTGCTTTTCTTTGATGTTTTTTCGGTGGTGGTTTTTTTCTTACTCTCGGATGCTTTCGCCAGATGCGTTGTCTTATGCACAGCCGAGTCTTGCGTCTGCTCGGAAGCATGCGTGAGTGGCGTGAACGTCAACGTGGTGAACAACAAAGCACAGAGCGTGATCGAAGCTTTATGAATTCGCGCCACTGAGCAATCCCCTGATAAGTGCAGGCATTCAATAATGCTTGCGTATGATTTAGAACCGCGTCGATTCTAATCTATAAAAAGCAGAAAAGTTAATAGGGTTTTTGCATCTAAAACTGTGTTTCGTTAGCGAGCGCAAAAAAAATAACCAATCGAGGCTGGAAGAAGCTCAAATGTTGAACTATCACCGTGCGGACAGAGGTAAGATAAGTCACATTTTGAAGGCAACTTATGGCGACAGGCGATAAAATAATGAGTGGTGAACAAAATGTTATTTTCGGTTAAGCACCTTAACCGTTACAATGACGACTATCTGCCGAGAAGAAGTTGAAGGAAGCAAGACAATGAGCTCTACCATTGAAAAGATCCAGCGCCAGATCGCTGAAAACCCGATTCTCCTGTACATGAAAGGCTCTCCGAAGCTGCCAAGCTGCGGCTTCTCCGCACAGGCTGTACAGGCGCTTTCCGCCTGTGGCGAACGCTTTGCCTACGTTGACATTCTGCAGAACCCGGACATTCGCGCCGAGCTGCCGAAATACGCAAACTGGCCGACTTTCCCGCAACTGTGGGTTGACGGCGAACTGGTTGGCGGTTGCGATATCATCATTGAGATGTATCAGCGCGGCGAACTGCAGCCGCTGATCAAAGAGACTGCAGCGAAGTACAAATCCGAAGAACCGGACGCGGAATAATCTCTGCGCAATAAAAAAGCGACCTTCGGGTCGCTTTTTTTACTCCTCGCTATCTGCGATGGGCAGCGGCCAGCCGCCCAGTCGTTTCCAGCGGTTCACTATCTCGCAAAACAGCTGCGCGGTTTGCTCCGTATCATACAGAGCGGAATGCGCCTGAGTGGCGTCAAATTTCATTCCGGCGGCGGCACAGGCTTTGGAGAGCACCGTCTGTCCCAGCGCCAGTCCGCTTAACGACGCGGTATCAAAGGTCACGAACGGGTGGAAAGGATTGCGCTTGAGCGATGCTCGCTCGGCGGCGGCCATCATAAAACTATGATCGAAAGTGGCATTGTGGGCCACCATAATGGCGCGATTGCAGTTCTGATCTTTAATGCCTTTACGCACCATTTTGAAGATGGCGTGCAGCGCGTCGTTCTCGCTCACCGCGCCGCGCTGCGGATCGTTTGGGTTTATACCGTTAAACGCCAGTGCTTCCGGCTGCAGGTTTGCCCCTTCGAACGGTTCAACATGAAAATGCAGCGTGCTGTCAGGCATTAACCAGCCTTGCTCGTCCATTTTCAGGGTGATGGCGGCGACCTCCAGCAGTGCATCGGTTTTGGCGTTAAACCCGGCGGTTTCAACATCAATCACGACAGGGTAAAAACCGCGAAAACGGTCGCACAGACCGGTAAGTTGGGCGTTATCGGACATCGGAGTCTCTTGCTAAGGGAAAATGGCAGCGCATTATGGCAAATTTTGCGAAGGGATGTAAAACAGCGGGCGCCAGCGGCGCCCGTAAAGCATTAATTGACCAAACCGCGTCCCGCGTCTTTGGCTTCAATCAGTTCGACTTTGTAGCCGTCCGGATCTTCGATAAAGGCGATAACGGTGGTGCCACCTTTGACCGGACCGGCTTCACGCGTCACGTTGCCGCCATTTTGACGAATGCGCTCACAGGCTTCTGCCGCATTATCCACTTCCAGCGCGATATGACCGTAAGCGCTGCCCTGGTCGTATTTATCCACGCCCCAGTTATAGGTCAGTTCGATAACGGCCGTATCGCTTTCCGGACCATAACCCACAAAGGCCAGTGAATATTTGTATTCCGGGTTTTCACTGGTACGCAGTAGCTGCATGCCCAGCACTTTGGTGTAGAAATCGATGGAGCGTTGCAGGTCGCCAACGCGCAGCATGGTGTGAAGTAAGCGCATAATGTCCTCTTAAGCGTCAATGAATTATCATTCGAAACAGAGTTTTAGTATAGCGGCGGATCCCTGCCGCTATCAATCGAGTGATTATAAAGAAGGGTAATCGGTATAACCTTCCGCGCCACCGCCATAGAAGGTTTCCGGGCGCTGCGGGTTCAGTTCGGCTTTGTGCTGCAGGCGTGCAACCAGATCTGGGTTAGCGATATAGGCGCGACCAAAGGCAACCGCATCGATCAACCCTTTCGCAATCAGATCTTCTGCTTTCTCAACCGTATATGCACCAGCGCCAATGATCGGGCCGTGGAAACGTTCACGCACTTTGCGACGGAATTCTTCGGTATAAGGCTGACCACCTGCCCAGTCCGGTTCGGACATGTGCAGATAGGCAATCCCGCGTTTGCCCAGCTCTTCGATAAAGTACAGTGCGTCTTCTTCTTCATTCGGGCCGTTGTCGGTGTTCTGGAAAGAACCGATAGGGGAGACGCGAATACCGATGCGATCCGCACTCCAGGCGGCGCTGACGGCATCAACCACTTCGAGCACCAGACGGGCACGATTTTTGATGCTCCCGCCGTACTGGTCGGTACGCTGGTTGGCAGACGGCGACAGGAACTGGTGCAGCAAATAGCCGTGGGCAGAGTGCAGTTCGACCAGATCAAAACCGGCATCACGCGCGTTGATTACCGCCTGGCGGAAATCATTCACGATGCCCGGAATTTCGCTGGTTTCCAGCGCGCGTGGCATAGAGGTGTCTTCACGGGTAGCGTTGCCGTTGGCATCACGCAGGGAAGTACGGGTACCGGCACTGATTGCCGAAGGGGCCACCGGTGCCTGGCCGCCAGGCTGCAGGCTGTTGTGAGAAATGCGCCCGGTGTGCCACAGCTGAACCGCCATATGGCCGTTTTCAGCATGAACGCCATTGGTGATTTTTTTCCATGCGGCAATCTGCTCCGGGCTGTGCAGACCCGGTGCGCCTGCATAACCTTTTGCCTGTGCGGAGATTTGGGTTGCTTCACTGATGATCAGGCCAGAGCTGGTGCGTTGACGGTAATATTCGCCCATCAGCGGGGTCGGGATATCGCCAGGCTCAATACTGCGCAGACGCGTCAGCGGGGCCATCAACACACGGTTTGGAACAGTAATCGCGCCCACTTTCAGCGGCGTAAACAAGTTGCTGGACATAGAATCTCCTGAATAGACCGGTCGACTAGTAATAAGGTAAATAAAAACGCCCGTTAAACAGGCGCTGCAATAATGGTTTGTGCATGGGCCAGTGCGCTTTCCAGCGGCACGGCACTGCGAGAAATCTTGGCCTGCAGATTGGCCCCCAGCCACAGGGAATAGAGCACCTGGGCTCGCGTCAGTGCATCACCAGCAAACGTCAGACACTGGTTACGGCGGCCGTTTTCCAGCGCCTGTGCCAGCAAGGTGATGATGCCACTTGCACCTTTATCCATGGCCTCACGCATCGTTTCTGACAGGTCACAGACCTCGGCAGAGAGTTTGACCGTCAGGCAACCGCTGATAATGCCCTGCTCGCAAAACTGCACCAGCGTATGCTGGTAGTAGGCGAGCAGGCGATCGCGATAGTTACCTGCGCCGCTGGCAAAATGGTCCGCCAGACGCTGGTGATAACCGGCATAATGACGTTCAAGCATGGCAACGCCAAACGCCTCTTTGGAGCGAAAATAGTGATAGAAAGAACCTTTCGGCACTTCCGCTGTTTTCAGTAGTTCGCTCAACCCCATGCCGGTAAAACCGCGGTGCATACATAAGCGCTCGCCAGTTTCCAGCAGGTGTTCGCGGGTATCGTGTTCGGTGTTTCTGCTCATGGGCACAATCTACTAGACCGATTGGTCTATTGCAAGTAGCAATAGATGCGCTTTGGATCTTGCAGGTTACGCGCGCGCAGTCTTCAATGAAGAGAGACCAACACCACAGGAGACAAGGCGTGCCAGAGCAACTGGAGTTTTTCCCCGTCCAGAGTCCGTGCCGGGGAATATGCCAGTCAGATGAGCGGGGATTTTGCCGTGGCTGTATGCGCAGCCGCGAAGAACGGTTCAACTGGCAAACCATGAATGATGCGCAAAAGCAGGATGTCCTGCGCCTGTGTCGTCAACGCTTCCTGCGCAAATTACGTGCGAACAAAGCCCTCCCACCCGAAGAACCTGAGCAACCTTCACTGTTTTGACGCCATAATTGCGTATACTCATGGCAAATTATTGTTGAGGAAGTGGTTATGGTTCAGAGAATTACCCTTGCACCACAGGGACCGGAGTTCTCCCGTTTTGTCATGGGCTACTGGCGTCTGATGGACATGGAACATGTCTGCCCGCCAGTTGGTGAGCTTTATTGAAGAGCACCTGGACCTCGGTGTCACCACCGTCGACCATGCGGATATCTACGGCGGCTACCAGTGCGAAGCGGCATTTGGCGAGGCGCTCAGGCTGGCCCCTCATCTTCGTCAGTGCATGGAAATTGTCTCTAAATGCGGCATTGCCACCACCGCTCGCGCTGAGAATGCGCTGGGCCACTACATCACCAGCCGCGATCACATTATTGCCAGCGCCGAGCAATCCTTGGTGAATCTGGCGACTGAACGCCTGGACCTGCTGCTGATTCATCGCCCGGATCCGCTGATGGATGCTGATGAAGTGGCGGAGGCATTCCTGCATCTGCACCAGAGTGGCAAAGTGAGCCATTTTGGCGTGTCGAACTTCACACCGGCTCAGTTCGCGCTACTCCAGTCGCGTCTGCCGTTCACGCTGGCGACGAACCAGGTTGAGCTCTCTCCGGTTCACCAGCCGCTACTGCTGGACGGTACGCTGGATCAACTCCAACAATTGCGCATTCGCCCGATGGCGTGGTCGTGCCTGGGCGGCGGGCGTCTGTTCAACGATGAGGCGTTCCAGCCCCTGCGCGATGAACTGACTAAAGTGGCGCAAGAGCTGAATGCGCAAAGTATCGAACAGGTGGTGTACGCCTGGGTGATGCGCCTGCCGTCACAACCGCTGCCGATTATCGGCTCCGGCAAGATTGAACGCGTGCGTTCGGCTCTGGGGGCGGCAAGCCTGGAGATGACGCGCCAACAGTGGTTCCGCATCCGTAAAGCGGCACTGGGTTATGATGTTCCCTGATTAGCGCTGGCTGACTTTCCGCAAAATCTTCTCCCCTGGTTTAAACTTACGGGGCAAAAGCTAAAAACGGAGGTCATATGAAGCGTTTTAGTCTGGCAATCTTAACACTGTTCGTCTGCGCCAGTGCGCAGGCGGCCAGTACCGAAGTGAAGATGAACCTCGTGACGGCCGAAGGGACCGGGCAGTCCATCGGTACGGTGAACATCAGCGAAACCGATAAAGGGCTGGAATTTACGCCCGATCTACACGGGCTTCCGCCCGGTGAACATGGCTTTCATGTTCATGCCAAAGGCTCCTGCGAACCCGCGATGAAAGACGGAAAACCGTCGGCGGCTGAGGCAGCCGGTGGTCATCTCGATCCCGATAAAACCGGTAAACACGAAGGCCCGGACGGCATGGGGCATTTGGGTGATTTGCCGGTGCTGGTGGTCAACAACGACGGTAAGGCGACCGACGTGGTGGTTGCGCCGCGCCTGAAAAAACTCAGTGAGGTGAAAGACAAAGCCCTGATGGTTCACGTTGGCGGCGATAACATGTCCGATTCACCCAAACCGCTCGGCGGTGGCGGGGCGCGTTACGCCTGTGGGGTTATCCGCTAGCGGAATCGGCCAGTGTGCCTGCTGCCGGGGCCTGTTCCAGCTGTGACAACGAGCAGTACAGTCGCCAGATGAGCGACGCCAGGTCCCGGGCGGCAGGCTGATGATGGCGTGCCAGCGTATCGCAAATCCGCTGCAATTCGCTGAGCGTCACCGCCAGCGGACGCTGCTGGACACCACGCTCACTCATCACGTCGCGCAACAGGCTCAGGCAGAGATCCCGCACTTTCGACAGCGGATCTGAGCGAGCCTCCCAGTCGCGCAGTTGCCAGACCACATGCGAGCAATTGAGCAACACCACGCCCCAGCGCAGCAGCCAGCGGCGGGCCAGCGCATCTTTGCTGTTACTCAACTGGCTGATGTGGTGATAGACCACGGACTCAAATTCACCTTCGCTCATGGTCGGGATACGGCTGAGCTGATCGACAAAACCGCGCCGCAGCGCGCGAATATGGCGGCGGCTTTTGCGCGCGTCTGAGCCTGGTCGCAAAACGGCAAACGACAGCCAGGCGAGCGCCACACCGAGGATCTTCGCCAGATCGTCATTTAAAAAATCCGCCAGGTCATAGACCGGAGGATTGGTCACCGAAATAAACGATCCCATAAATACAATCAACTGCCCCCAGAGGCCGGCCAGCTTCGGCATTTGCAGCTTAAGTAACTGCATGGTGGTCAACAGCGGCAGTAAAAACAGCAAGAACACCCATAAATCGCTGATCTGCACCATCAGGCCAAACTTCACGACGAAGCTGAACAACGTAAGCAACGTGAGGGTGCGTAGCAGCAGCGTCAGTGAGTTAAACGGGGCCGGAGAGACGGAATACAGCACGCAACTGATGGCAGCCAGAGTCAGTGCCGCATCGCCGTATTCCCACTGGCTGGTGATGGTCCATGCCCCCACCAGGCTCAGGGCGCAGAAGGTGCGGATCCCGCTCCACAGCGCTTCGGCGTTGTCCGTAAAGCGCGCCAGTGCCCGGCTTCTGGGGAGCGAAAACTCGGTTATCGGGGTGGCATTTTCCAGCCGCGCCAGCCAGCCACTGCTGGCAAGATACAGGCGACAGAAATAACGCAGCCGGTGCCAGAAGGCACGGTGCCGATAGCCATAATCATCCTTAGGGGCCAGCGGGGCAATAATGCGTGCCACAGTATAAAAATGGGCACCAGGCCGGGCAAGCTCTGCCAGTAAGGCGTCGAGGATGGCCCGCGTATTGCCCGGCGGATCTGGCCAGTTCAACAACAGCCGGCGCAGGCTGGATATCACGCTGGTCAGGCGCAGCTGCTGATGGAGCAGGTAATTGAGAAGGCGGTTCTGACGACGAAAACGGTAGTGGCTCCAGAAAGCCTGAATGCGCAATAAATTCATGGTCAGTATCTGGCCGATCACACTTTCATGCGCGGTGCGGATGGCGTCGGTTATCTCCGGTTGCCAGAGCAGGCTGGCATGTTCAAGCAGGCGGGCATGCATCTTTTTCAGCGCGGTGAGCAACGCGGTACCGTCCGAAGTACTCGGCATGATCATCATCATCATGCCGCCGCACAAAATACCCAGCAGCACCTCGCAGACGCGGGCCTGGGCGATGTCCCACAGTTCGGTGGTGTCCGTAATGTTGACCACCGGAAAGGCAATAATCGCAGCGGTATATCCGGCCAGCTGGAAGGCGTAGGCCACGTTATTACTGAACTGAGCGCAGGCCCAGGTGCAAAATCCGATCCACGCGGCCATGGCAAACAGGAACATCCACGGATCGTTAAGCGTATGCCCGGCAATGATCATCGCCGCCATTGCCCCAAGCAGACTGCCCGCGACGCGGCCAAGACTTTTACTGATCACCCCGCCCACGGTTGGAAAACTCACCACGGCGGCGGAGGTCATCGCCCAGTAGGGTTCATCCAGATTGAGGTAATAGGCGATGGTCAGGGCCAAACACATCGCCACACTGTTGCGGATGGCGTAGCGCCACTGGGGTCGTGTCGCGGTAAGCCAGGGCAGGGGGATGGCGATTTTCACTTCGCGCCGCCGATCGATACCGTGCAGGTGGTGCCGGAGACCAGCGTCACGTCTGTAGGCAGGGAAGCAAACTGAATGCGCACGGGCACACGCTGGGCCAGCCGCACCCAGGGGACGTTTGGCTTGATGTCCGCCACCAGGCCGCTATTGGTCTCCACGCTTTGGTCATAAATGGCCCGACCAATGCTGGAAACGTGACCCTGTAACGTTACATTCCCACTATAAAGAACGATTTGCGCCGCAGCACCCTCGCGAATATGACGCAATTTTGTCTCTTCGAAATAGCCCACCACGTAAAATGAGTGGCTATCGATCAGCGCAAACAGCGGCTGCCCGGCGGTGGCGTAATTGCCGGTGCGGGTGGATAAGTTCGTTATCCAGCCATCTACGGGAGCTTTTACGCGAGTCTGCGAAAGCTGCCACTGCGCCTGCTCAAGAGCTGCCTGAGCCGCATCGACGCTGGCCTGCATCGCCTTAACGTTGATATTGGCGGTATCGAGATCTTCTGCCGAAATGTAGTTCTGCGACAGATGACGGCGACGGTTGGCTTCATTGTTGGCTTTGGACAGATCGGTCTGTGCCCGCGCCAGTTGTGCCTGGGCATTCAGTACGGCGATTTTGTACGGTGTTTCGTCGATACGGAACAAAATATCGCCCGCTTTCACCAACTGGTTATCCCTGATATTCAGCTCAGTAATACTACCAGACACCTGCGGCGTAATACTGACCTGCTCGGCACGCACTTTGCCGTCGCGCGTCCAGGGCGCCTGCATATAGAAGTTCCACAACCACCAGCCTGCGGCAAGCGCCACGGCCAGAACCAGTAACGTAGAAAAGTATTTAAGTGATTTCAGGCGCATAGTTACCACATGATCAAAAAGCCGAGAGACAGACTGATAGCGATCACGAACAGTGAGAGATCCATCAGGATGGGATGCCAGATATCCCCTGCGTACATCCAGTCACGCAGTAAACGATGCAGAACCAGCCACAGCACAAACCCCAGCAACACCGCTTTAAAGATAGGGGGAAAATAGACCGAAGCGCCGAGGATCAGGTCCTGCAGGGGAAATTCCGGGGAGCGAATTGTCAACGTCACAAGCGTTAGTCCTTTGCAGAAAAGGTTCACCGGTTCGTTTTGACGGCGAAGACCGCCAGACGGAGGAATAGCAAGAGCGCGAACACGGTGAATGCAGCAATGCATTTGTTTTAGCAATATAAATGCTGCACACTATTCTAAAATGAGTATAATAACTTAGCAAGCTAATTATAAGGAGATGAAATTGGAATCGCCATTAGGTTCTGATCTGGCACGCTTAGTGCGTATCTGGCGTGCTCTGATTGACCATCGCCTGAAACCTCTGGAATTGACGCAAACGCATTGGGTTACGCTGCATAACATTCACCAGCTGCCTCCCGATCAGTCGCAAATTCAACTGGCAAAAGCGATCGGCATCGAGCAGCCTTCGCTGGTGCGTACGTTGGACCAACTGGAAGAGAAGGGCCTTATCTCTCGCCAGACCTGTGCCAACGATCGCCGTGCAAAACGGATCAAATTGACAGAAAAAGCTGACCCGATCATCGAAGAAATGGAAACGGTGATCAAGAAAACACGGGGGGAAATCCTTTCGGGTATTTCGCCGGAAGAGCTGGATTTGTTAATCAGCCTGATTTCCAGGCTGGAACAGAACATCATTGAGCTGCAGTCGCGAGACTAACGCTCAGCCGTAATTAAAAAGCCTCGCATAAGCGAGGCTTTTTTTATCTCCACGGTTCACGCAGTCACCTGCGAAAACCGCGCCGCGATTAACGCGGAGAGACGGTAACCTGACGACCGTTGGTTGCCAGTGCCACACGCTGGCCTGCTGCGAAACGGGAGTTACCCTGTTTCTGCACAACCATAATGCTGCTGCCATCGTCTTTACGAATTTCCAGTTCCACACCCTGTGATTTGTTCATCGCACCCTGCACGCTCTGACCGGCTACGCCACCTGCAACGGCACCTGCCGCTGTTGCGAGAGAACGCCCGGTACCACCACCAACGGTGTTACCCAGAAAGCCACCCAGTACCGCACCACCCAAAGCGCCAACAACGTTGTTTTCGTCGCCACCCTGGATCTGTACCTGACGAACGTTGACAATGGTGCCGTAAGTGACATTTTGTACCTGTTTGGCTTCCGAGGCGGAATAGACATCTCCGGAAAGAGTATTGTCATTAACACAACCTGCCAGAGTGAAACCAACCAGCGTAACTGCCAGTGCACGTAACATCATCTATGAATCTCCTGTTCACCAAAACATGCTCTGCTGAGCATTCGTCATGATTAAATTATATGGCATTTAGTCACACCGGGGCACATCTTCTGCCAAAACATGGCAAAAATATTAACGATGCTGAACTTAACCGGGCCTAAACGAGCCGATTATAAGCTGGCGGCGACTTTTTTCATTCAGCGAACTCCGATTCGATTGTTAAAAAGTATTTGTAATCGATAGCTTTACAAAACACTTTATGGTGGAGTGAGCGTCTTAAGCCCTGCAACGAGGAAGGCATATGAAATCGGGTCGCTTTATTGGCGTGATGTCCGGAACAAGCCTGGATGGCGTGGATGTTGTGCTTGCTGCTATTGATGACAAGATGGTTGCCCAGCAGGCCAGCCTGACCTGGCCGATGCCCATACCGCTGAAAGAGGCCATTCTGAGTATCTGTCAGGGCCAGCCGCTAACCCTGTCGCAACTGGGGCGTCTGGATAACCGTCTGGGTAAACTCTTTGCCGAAGCCGTCCTTGCGCTGATGGAACGCGAGCATCTCAGTGCGAAAGATATCGTGGCCATTGGCTGCCACGGTCAAACCGTCTGGCATGAACCCACGGGCGATGCCCCCCATACGCAGCAAATCGGTGATAACAACCAAATCGCCGCCTTAACCGGCGTGACCGTCGTCGGCGATTTCCGTCGTCGTGATATTGCCCTTGGCGGGCAGGGCGCACCGCTGGTGCCGGCGTTTCACCATGCGCTGTTGGCGCACCCGACCGAACATCGCATGGTGCTGAACATCGGCGGAATCGCTAATATCTCATTGCTCTTCCCCGACAAGCCGGTCAGAGGTTATGACACCGGGCCCGGAAACATGCTGATGGATGCCTGGATCTGGCGTCAGCTTGGCAAGCCGTATGACCAGGATGCCCAGTGGGCGAGCGGCGGTAAGGTGATTCTGCCGCTGCTGCAAAATATGCTGAGCGATCCTTACTTCGCCGCCCCTGCGCCGAAAAGCACCGGGCGTGAATACTTCAATTACGGCTGGCTTGAACGTCATTTAGCCCATTTTCCGGCGCTTGATCCGCGCGATGTTGAAACCACGTTAGTTGAATTGACGGCGGTGACGATTTCCGAACAGGTGCTGCTGTGCGGTGGCTGTGAACGTCTGCTGGTTTGTGGTGGAGGGAGCCGTAATCCGCTGCTGATGGCGCGTCTTTCCGCGTTGCTGCCGGGCACCGAAGTGACAACGACTGACGAAGCGGGTATCAGCGGTGACGATATGGAAGCGCTGGCCTTTGCCTGGCTTGCCTGGCGTATGCTTGCCGGTCTGCCGGGGAATTTACCGTCAGTGACGGGCGCGTCGCAGGCCAGCGTGTTGGGGGCGATTTATCCGGCCAATCCACGACAGAATCAGAGTTAACTGAATTTCACTTAGGCTGCGCACCGCTAGATAGTGTCGTCACAAGATTTTAGCCCGGAGAGCGATGCATCTGATCTGGACGGCAGCGAGAAATGAGGCCGTATTTTTTGCGTAGCGCGTTGCAATACCCCGCC